>NZ_JBHXJG010000100.1:0-24889 GCF_042723425.1 Streptomyces sp. NPDC058375
GCAGGAACAGGACCGGCAGCCGCCACACGCGTCTCATGACGACGCACGCTATCGCCACCCCGTACCGCTTCTTCGGGCGCCTTCGTCAGGCGGTCGCCTCCCGCAGGGTCCGCCGGCACAGGGCGTCCGCCCGGCGGGTGCTCTCCGGCTGGCGGTAGCGGCCGGCCAGGCGGAGTGTGTGGGCGCAGGCGTTGTCGAGGCTGATGCGGTGGCCGACCGAGACGAACACCGGGCTGGTGTTCTCCCGGGTGCGCAGCGCCCGCCCGACCTCCTCCTCGCCGTCCAGCAGCGGGGAGGAGTCCCCGCGCAGGGGGCCGGGGGCCTCGTAGGTGAACGTGAACGGGTTCTTGCCGACGCCGATCACCGGCAGCCCGGTGAGCACGCCAAGGTGGCTGGCGAGTCCGAAGCGGCGCGGGTGCGCCAGACCGTAGCCGTCGCAGACCACGAGGCCGGGGTCGACGCTCAGCTCCTCCAGGGCCTCCAGCACTGTCGGGATCTCCCGGAAGGCCAGCAGCCCGGGGACGTACGGGAAGGTGATCCTGCCGACGGCGGTGGCCTCGTCGACCGTCTCCAGCGTCGCGGCGTCCAGCACGACGGCCGCCGCGACGACGGTGTCCTTCTCGTCGTCGTAGGCCACGTCCACCCCGGTGACCAGCCCCGTCCCGGGCTCGGGGCCCGTCTCGTCCAGGATCACCCGGCCGCGCAGCCGGTCCTGGATCGCCCGGCCCTCGGCTTCGTCGGCGGGGGTCTCGTGGGCGGGGGTGGGAGAGGTCGTCATGTCCGGAAGCTTATGCGCTGACGGACCCGCGCCCGTGCCCGGTGCGCTGCGAGGTCCGCAGGTCGGGCCGGGTGCGCCGGTCGCGGGCCCGCTCCTCCAGTGGAACAGGGCGGGGAGTTGAGCGAGGCGCGGCGGGCGGCGATCGACTGGCACGTCGGGCCGGAGGACCGCATCCGCCCCCCGGCGGAGTTGGTCGAGCGGCTGAGTCATGACCCGTCGCCCGCGGTCAGGGCGTCGTGGCCCGGGATGGCCGGCTGCCGGGGGGCCGGTTGCTCGAACTCCTCCACGAAACGGAGACCACCGGAGCCGCGGCGGAGGGGCCCGCCCTCGGCCATGGAGGCCATCCTCGCGGCGGCCGGGATCCCGTAGCCTGACGATCATGTTCGTACTCGAATTGACCTACACGGCCCCGGTCGAGCGCGTCGACGCGCTGATGGCGGAGCACATCGCCTGGCTCGACGAGAGTTACGCGGCGGGCGTCTTCATCGCCTCGGGCCGCAAGAACCCCCGGGACGGCGGCGTGATCCTGGCCGTCGGGGAGGACCGGGCGGCGATCGAGAAGATCGCGGCGGCCGACCCGTTCGCCGCGCACGGTGTGTGCGCGTACCGGATCACCGAGTTCATCGCGACCAAGACGGCGCCCGGACTCGCCCCGTACCAGCAGCGGTTGCCGTAGCGGAAGGGCGCCCCGCCGCCGATGAGTTTTCGTGGCGGGGCCGGTCTGTACGGGTATGGAGACCTACACACTGACCACAGCCGGCGCCGACCTCGTGTACGACGTCCGCGGGCCGCTCCCGCCCGCCGACGGCCGCCCGCCGTTGTTCATGATCGGGCAGCCCATGGACGCCACCGGGTTCGTCGCGCTGGCGGCCCGCTTCCCCGAGCGGACCGTCGTCACCTACGACCCGCGCGGGCTCGGCCGCTCCACCCGTCAGGACGGGCGGGTCGACCACACGCCCGAGACCCAGGCCGACGACGTGCACGCCGTCGTCGAGGCGCTGGGGGCCGGGCCGGTCGAGATGTTCGCCAGCAGCGGCGGGGCAGTCACCGCTCTCGCCCTCGTGGCCCGCCACCCCGGGGATGTGACCACTCTCGTCGCGCACGAGCCGCCGCTCATCACCATCACCCCGGACGGCCCGGCGGCCGTCCGCGCCCGGGCCGGGATCCGGGACGCGTACGAGAAGCGCGGGTGGGGCGCCGGGATGGCCGCGTTCGTGGCCATGACCTCGTGGGAGGGCGAGTTCACCGACGCCTACTTCGCCCAGCCCGTACCCGATCCCACCGCGTTCGGGATGCCCACCGAGGACGACGGTTCCCGCGACGACCCGCTGCTGTCCGACCGGTCCTGGGCGGTCAGCGACCACCGGCCGGACGTCGACGCCATCGCCGCGGCCCCCACCCGCGTGGTGATCGCCGTGGGCGAGGAGTCCCGGACCGTGCAGACCGGGCGGACGTCCGACGCGGCCGCCGAACTGCTCGGGCAGCGGGCGACCGTCTTCCCGAGCCACCACGGCGGCTTCCTCGACGGGGAGTTCGGCTATCCCGGGAAGCCCGACGAGTTCGCGGCACGGCTGCGCGAGGTGCTGGACGCCTCGTAGGGCCGCACTCTAGAACCCCAGGCGGGCCACCCGTCCCTTCTCGCCCGCCGCCCAGCAGCCGAGGTCAAGCGTGCAGTCGACGGTGTCGTACGAGCCGGTGTCGACCGTCCGCCAGGTGCGCCCGCCGTCCAGAGTGAGGTCGGTGCCGGTCGGGCCGACGGCCAGGGCGGCGGACCGGCTGTACGGGAGCCAGGCGACGCCGGAGCGGTAGGCGGGCGGCGGGGTGGCGGACTGCCGCCAGCTCCGGCCGCCGTCCCCGGTGGCGGCGGCCGCCTGCGGGGAGGCCTGGTCGGGGCGGTAGTCGCCGCCGACGGCGATGCCGTGTCCCCGGTCCCGGAAGGCGACCGCGAAGACCCCTCGGGCCGGGTCGCCCGCCGGGAGGGTCGACGCGCTCGCCGTCCAGGTCAGCCCCCGGTCCCGGGAGTGCAGGACCCGGGCTCTCTCCGCTCCCCCGGTGGTCAGCCAGACGTCCTTGGCGCCGGAGCTGACCAGGCACTGGCCGCTCGCCGCGAACCCCGCCTCGCCGGGCAGGGCGGCGGGCATCCCGGCATCGGGCAGAACCCGCCAGGAACGGCCGCCGTCCGCCGTCGACAGGACCCGGAACTTCCCGTCGACCGGGTCGCCCGCCGCGAGCCCGTGCCGACTGTCGAAGAACGTCAGACAGTTGAAGAAGGCGCGCGGATCGGTGTTGCGGAAGGACTCCGTCCAGGTCGCTCCGCCGTCCTCCGTGCGCAGGACCCGGGAGGCCTCGCCCTCGCCGATGGCCAGGGCGACGGCCCTGCGGCCGTCGAACGCCTCGATGTCCCTCAGTTCCAGCTCGGCGGCGCCCGGCGGTGACACGTCCCGCCAGGTGCGGCCGCCGTCCGAGGTGCGCAGGACCGTGCCCTTCGACCCGGCGACCCAGGCGGTGGTGCGGCTGACCGCCGCGAGACCCCGGAAGCGGGCTTCGGTGCCGGTGTCGGTGAGCTTCCAGCCGGGCAGGAGCCCGCGGACGGCGGCCTCCTGGGAGGCCTTCTTGGCCTCCGTGCCCTCCGTCGCGTGTGCGCCCGGTGCGACCAGTGCGGCCGCCAGGGCCGCCCCTCCGGTCACGAGTGCCATCAGCCGTCTCGTCTTCCCCATGGCCTTCATGGCGCTGGAAGCTAGCCCACGGGCCCAGGCCCGTCCAGGGTGCGTCGCCGCCGAACGGGCAGGAGAGCGGGGGTGCTCGGAGATCAGGAAGGGGTCGGCCGAGGCCGGTGACGCAGCTCACGCCGCGCGCCGGTGCACGAAACGAGGAGTTCCGTCGTCTACTCCAGTGCCGGGAACCCTTCACCCAGCCGCGAGAGGGAGCAGGTCTTGTCCAGCGTTATCGAGCAGTCCGTGCAGGCTCGCATGGTCGCGTCCGCACCGCGGATGGAGACCCTGCCCGCCACCTTGAGTTACGACCGCCAGTACCCCTTCGCCGTACGCATGGCGTTTCCGGCCCCGGCGACCCTGGAAGGCACCGAGGTCTCCTGGGAGTTCTCCCGCGAGCTGCTGACCACCGGGGTGGACTCCCCCGCAGGCCAGGGCGACGTACGCGTACGGCCGTTCGGGTACGAGCGGACCGTGCTGGAGTTCCACGCCCCCGAGGGCATCGCCATGGTCCATGTGCGCACCGAGGAGCTACGGCGCTTCCTCCAGCGGGCGCAGGAGCTGGTCCCGGTGGGCGACGAGCACCGGTATCTGGACCTGGACCGGGGCCTGACCGACCTGCTCGGCGGTTCCCGCTGACCCCTCGGCCGTAAATCCGGTTGCCGGGCCCGCGCCCCGGCCCTACCTTCGTGCATGTCCCTGTTGTCGTCGATCGGAGTAGGACGTTGCTGATCTGAGGTCCTGTGCACACCGTGCAGCGCCCGCCGCGCCCTGTCGTGGCCCGGAGCGCCCGTGTGCGATCTCAGTTTCCGCCGGCCGTCCTTGTCGTTCCCGACGTACAACGGGAGTTTTCGCATGCCTGCCACCGACACCCATATCAGCTGTACCTCCCTCTCCTTCTCCTGGCCCGACGGCGGCGAGGTCTTCACCGACTTCGACCTGACCGTGGGCCCCGGCCGCACCGGTCTGATCGGCCTCAACGGCTGCGGCAAGTCCACCCTGTTGCGGCTGATCGCCGGTGAACTCGCCCCGCGGTCCGGGATGATCACCTCCCGTGGCGAAATCGGTCATCTGCCCCAGACCCTGGTCCTGGACACCTCGCTGCGGGTCGACGAGGTGCTGGGGATCGCGGACCGGCGCGCGGCGCTCGAAGCGGTCGAGTCGGGCGACGTCCGGGCCGAGCACTTCACGGTGATCGGCGACGACTGGGACATCGAGGAGAGGTCCCTGGCCACCCTGGACGGGCTCGGCCTCGGGCACATCGGGCTCGACCGCACCATCGGGGAGATGTCCGGTGGCGAGTGCGTCCTGCTGCGGCTGGCCGCGCTGCTGCTGGACCGGCCCGGGGTGCTGCTGCTCGACGAGCCGACGAACAACCTGGACGCGTACGCCCGTCGGCGGCTGTACGACGCGGTCGACGCCTGGACGGGGGCGCTGCTCGTCGTCAGCCACGACCGGGAGCTGCTGGAGCGGGTGGACCGGATCGCGGATCTGCGCGAGGGTGCGGTCACCTGGTACGGCGGGAACCTGTCGGCGTACGAGGAGGCGCTCGCCGTCGAGCAGGAGGCGGCGCAGCGCATGGTCCGGGCCGCCGAGTCGGACGTACAGCGGCAGAAGCGTGAACTGTCCGCCGCGCAGGTGACGTTGGCTCGGCGCACGCGGTACGGGCAGAAGAAGTGGGACACCAAGCGGGAGCCCAAGGTCATCATGGGGCAGCGCAAGCGCGAGGCCCAGGTGTCGGCCGGCAAGTACCGCATCCTGCACACCGAGCGGCTGGCCGCGGCCAGGGAACGCCTGGACGAGGCGGAGTCGGCGGTGCGGGAGGACGAGGAGATCCGCGTCGAGCTGCCGGAAACCCGGGTCCACCCGGGCACCGAGGTGCTGCTGCTGCGCGACCCGGTGCCGCCGTACGGGCCGCCGCTGCGCGGCGAGTTGATGGTGCGGGGGCCGGAGCGGATCGCGCTGACCGGGCGTAACGGGGCGGGCAAGACGGCGCTGCTCCGGACGATCGCCGGTGAGCTCTCACCCCTCTCCGGCGAGGCGAGCCCCCTGGTCGCGACGGGGTACCTGCCGCAGCGGCTGGACGTGCTGGACGACGCGTCGTCGGTGGCGCGGAACGTGGCGCGGTCGGCCCCCGACCGTACGGACAACGCGGTCCGGGCCCGGCTGGCCCGCTTCCTGTTCAAGGGGGCCGCGGCGGACCGCCCGGCGGGAACGCTGTCGGGCGGGGAGAGGTTCCGGGCGACGCTGGCGATGCTGCTGCTGGCCGACCCGCCGCCCCGGCTGCTGCTGCTCGACGAGCCGACGAACAGCCTCGATCTGGCGAGCGTACGGCGGCTGACCGAGGCGCTGGAGGCGTACCAGGGGGCGTTGATCGTGGCGAGCCACGACGTGCCGTTCCTGGAGTCGATCGGGATCACCCGGTGGCTCCGGCTCGACGGCGAGCTGCGGGACACGACGGCGGAGGCGGTGCGCGAGGGCCGCTGAGGGGGGCTCCGGGAAGGCCGCTGAGGGAGGGCTCCGGGGCGCGGCGGCCGCGGCCGGGAGGCGGTTGGGCCGGCCTTCCGGAGCTCATCGGGCGCGAGCCCGTCCGGCCGTGTCTCTCATCGGGGCTCGGGGCACCTCGCCGGAACCCGACGGATCGGAGGCGTCGGCAGGGTCAGGGCGGGCGGCGGGGTCGGCCACGCGAGGCCGTCGATGGCGAGCCACGGCGCGGCGGCCACGGCGGTGGGGGTCGCTCCGGTGAAGGCCCTGACCTCGCGGTGGAGATGGGCCTGATCGGCGTACCCGCTGGCGGCCGCCACCCGGGCGGCCGCGGTGCCCGCCGCGAGGAGGTGGGCGGCGTAGTCGAAGCGCACCAGCCGGGCGGCGTGCTTGGGGGCGACGCCGATCTGGGACCGGAAGCGGGACCACAGGCGTTTGCGGCTCCACCCCACCGTGTCCGCGAGGCTGTCGACTCCCATCCGCCCCCTGCTGCTGACCATCAGACGCCAGGCGGCAGCCACCTCCGGATCGGGTGAGGGCCGGGCGTCCAGCCGCCGGGCGAAGGCGCCCGCCGCGATCGTGAACCGCTCCTCCCACGACGGGGCCGCCCGCAGCATTTCCTCGATCCGCGCGGAGTCGCGGCCCCAGACGTCCTCCAGGGGGACGACCGTTCCGCTGAGGTCGGTCGAGGCGCCGAGCACCGCGGCCGCCAGGACCGGCGACAACCGGATCTGCAGGCACTCGACCTTCCCGTCCGCACTGCCGCCGAACCGCGGGGCGCCCGAGGCCAACCCCACGACCGTACTGCCGCGTTCACGCCGGCCGTGGGCGTCGCGGACCAGACCGTCCCCCTCGCTCAGGTCCACGAAGAGGGTCACCGAGGGGTGCGCGACCATGGCGATGTCCACCTGGAGCGGGGCGAGTTGGCGGAACCCGGCCATGGCGACCCCCGGGAGGCGGCTCGGCTCCCGGGGCACGGCGACTTCCACCGACGACCAGTCGAGTGGCGGCTCGGTCGGCTTCACCGCACCAGAGTACGGGTCAACGTCCCGTCGCCGTGAAGCGCAGCAGCAACTCGGCGGTCTCCTGCGGCGCTTCGAGCGGCGGGAAGTGTCCGACGTCGGGCAGCATCTCGACCCGCGACCTCGCCACCGTGTCGTAGAGGTGCGCCGAGGACGGTCTCCACCGGGGATCGGCGGCGCCGAAGATCACCAGTACGGGGACGTCGAGCACGCTCAGGCGCTCGGGGACGCTCCGTCCGGCGATGTACGCGGCGTTGCGGCGCAGCACCGTCCGGAAGGTGCGGTAGCCGATGCCCCGCGCCTCGGCGACGAGGTCGTCCGGGACGTCCACCGGGCGGTTGCACACCGCGGTCACCCCCCGGCGGAGCATCGCGTCGGAACGCACTCGCCACAGCAGCGGACCGAGCGGCGGGGCGATGAGGGCCCGAAGGAGGGCGGGCTGCGGCAGGAGCGCGTCGGGGCCGGGGCCGCTGCTGATCAGTGCGAGGGATTCCACCAGATCCGGGCGGTGTTCGGCGAGGGCGGTGGCGACGTACCCGCCGCTGGAGTGCCCGGCCACCGTGACCGGGCCCAGGCCGAGTTCGTCGAGCGCCACGGCCAGGCGGGCCGCCTGCTCCGGCACCTCGTACGACGCAGCGGGCGGTGAGTGGCCGTGGCCCGGGAGGTCGACCCGGACGACGTGGTGCCGGGCGGCCAGGGCCGGCACCACCGGGCCCCAGGAGCTGCCCGAGGCGCCCGATCCGTGGATGAGCAGAAACGGCGGCGCCTCACGCGGGCCTTCGTGGACCACGTGCATTCCCTGCACGTACGTGCTGTCGTGGATACGCATGTACGCGAGAATGGCGGGGCCGACGGCCTTCGGTCTTGTACGAATGTCGTCACGGCGTATCTCGTCACGGCGTATCTCGTCACCGCTCATGTCGTCACCGCTCATGCGGATCGCCCACGAAAAGGCGACAGAAGCTGTCTGGTATTCCGCCTAGCGTCACGACCATGAATCGCTTCCCCGAGCGCGACGCGGCACCGGCCTCTCCCGGCTCCGCGCACCGCGACATCGTCATCACCGGCGCGCGCGAGAACAATCTTCGCGATGTCTCCCTCCGGATACCCAAGGGCCGGATCACCGTCTTCACCGGGGTCTCCGGTTCCGGCAAGTCGTCGGTCGTCTTCGACACGATCGCCGTGGAGTCGCAGCGGCAGCTGAACGAGACCTTCACCTCGTTCCTCCGCAACCGGCTGCCGAAGTACGAGCGGCCGCACGTGGAGTCCGTCGAGGACCTGTCGGTGGCCATCGTGATCGACCAGAGGCCGCTGGGCGGCAACGTCCGCTCCACGGTGGGCACGGCGACCGACATCTGGTCGGTGATCCGGGTGCTGTTCTCCCGGTGCGGGGCCCCGAGCGCGGGCGGGGCGAACGCGTACTCGTTCAACGACCCCGCCGGGATGTGCCCGGAGTGCGACGGGGTGGGGCGCACGGTCCACCTTGATCTCGACCGGGCGCTCGACTGGTCGAAGTCGCTGAACGAGGGGGCGCTGCTGTTGCCCGGTCTGTCGGTGGGCAGTTGGGAGTGGAATCTGTACGGGAAGTCGGGGCGGTTCGACAACGACCTGCCGCTGGCCGAGTTCGGCGAGGAGGAGCGCCGGCTCCTGCTGTACGGCTCCGGGTTCTCCGTCCGCGTCGACATGCGGAGTGCCTCGGCGGACATGAAGTTCGAGGGGGTCGTGACCCGCTTCGAGCGCCTGTACCTCAAGCGTGACACCACCTCGCTGTCCGAGAAGCGGCGTGAGGCGTCCGACCGGTTCACCGTGGAGCGGGTCTGCGGGTCCTGCGACGGGGCGCGGCTCAACGCGGCGGCGCTCGCCACCCGGATCGACGGGCTGACGCCCGCCGACTACGCGCGGATGGAGGTCGCCGAACTCGTCGGCGTACTGGAGCGGATCGACGATCCGGTGGGCGGGCCCATCGCCGCGGCCGCCCGGGAGCGGCTGGAGCGGCTCGTCGGCATCGGGCTCGGCTATCTGAGCCTGGACCGGGAGACCACGACCCTGTCGGGGGGCGAGGGCCAGCGGCTCAAGATGGTTCGGCACCTGGGCAGTTCACTCACCGGGCTGACGTTCGTCTTCGACGAGCCCAGTGTCGGCCTGCATCCGCGCGACGTGGGCCGGCTGGGCGATCTGCTGGTGCGGCTGCGCGACAAGGGCAACACGGTGCTGGTCGTCGAGCACGACCCGGACGTGATGGCCGTCGCCGACCATGTCGTCGACATGGGACCGCGGGCCGGTTTCGACGGTGGCCACATCGTCTTCGAGGGGCCGTTCGATCGGCTGCGCGAGGCCGATACGCTCACCGGCCGGTCGCTGCGCCGCCGCACCCCGGTGAAGGGGACGGTCCGCTCCCCCACCGGTCGACTGCCGGTGCGCGGGGCGGATCTGCACAACCTCAAGGGTCTGGACGTGTCGTTCCCGGCGGGGGTGCTGACCGCGGTGACGGGGGTGGCGGGATCCGGTAAGTCGACCCTGGTGTCGCGGGTGTTCACGGCGGCGTACCCGGAGGCGGTGGTGATCGACCAGAGCGCGATCAACGCCTCGTCGCGTTCCACCCCCGCCTCGTACATCGGGGCGCTGGACGCCATCCGCAAGGTGTTCGCCCGGGAGAACGGCGTGGACGCGGGGCTGTTCAGCTTCAACTCCGCGGGGGCCTGCAAGGGTTGCTCGGGGCGCGGCGAGATCACGACGGACCTGGCGTTCATGGATCCGGTCACCACGACCTGCCCGGAGTGCGAGGGCCGGCGGTTCCACGACGACGTGCTGAAGCACCGGGTCGGCGGCCGGTCGATCGTGGACGTCCTGGCGATGACGGCGGCGCGGGCGGCCGAACTGTTCGAGGATCCGGCGCTGCTGCGGAAGCTGCGGACCCTCGACGCGGTCGGCCTCACCTACCTCACTCTGGGGCAGCCGCTCTCCACGCTGTCGGGCGGTGAGCGTCAGCGGATCAAGCTCGCCACCCAGCTGCACCGCACCTCCAGCGTGTACGTGCTGGACGAGCCGACGACCGGGCTGCACCTGGCGGACACGGGCCCGCTGGTGGATCTGCTGGACCGGCTGGTCGACGCCGGGAACACCGTGATCTGTGTGGAGCACAACCTGGAGGTGGTCAAGCGGGCGGACTGGGTGATCGACCTCGGCCCGGACGGCGGCAAGCGCGGCGGGGAGCTGGTGTTCGAGGGGACGCCCACCGATCTGCTCGCGCATCCGACGTCCGTCACGGGCCGGTATCTGCGCCGGGATCCGGGGGTGGAATCACCGAATCCGGGGCGGTGAGGAGGGGCCTGCGGAAGGCTCCGGGGCGCCTCTCACGCACCTGCTCACCTGGGCCTATGACTCTGCGTAGCCCGTCCCTGCCGGGGACGGGCTTGGCTTTGACCTTACGGTCGCCTTAACCTACGGTCACGTAACCTACGAAGCCGTAGGTACTTCTCCCGTCCCCAGGAGCTCCCCGTGACGATCACCTCTCCCCACCTCGGCAGCTCGAAGGCGTGGACCGACGCCCAACTGCTGTACGCGCTGGAAGAGGTGGTGGAAAAGGAACTCAACCGCCATCTCAAGGTTGCCAAGGACTGGATGCCGCACGAGTACGTCCCCTTCTCCGACGGCCGGAACTTCCCCGGCATCTTCGAGGACGGCGAGGCGTGGACGGCGGACCAGTCCAAGGTCACCGACATCGGCAAGATCGCTCTCGTGGTGAACCTCCTCACCGAGGACAACCTCCCCAGTTACCACCACGAGATCGCCTCCCTCTTCGGCCGCGACGGCGCCTGGGGCACCTGGGTGCACCGCTGGACCGCCGAGGAGGGCCGCCACGGCATCGTGATGCGCGACTACCTGCTCACCTCGCGCGCCGTCGACCCGGACAAGCTGGAGCAGTTCCGCATGGCGCACATGGCGGAAGGCTTCGAGTCGGACAACCGGCACTCGATGCTGCACTCCGTCGCGTACGTCGCCTTCCAGGAGCTGGCCACCCGCGTCTCGCACCGCAACACCGGCCACCAGTCCGGCGACCCGGTCTGCGACCGGATGCTGGCCCGGATCGCGACCGACGAGAACCTCCACATGGTCTTCTACCGCAACCTCCTGGGCGCCGCCTTCGAGCTGGCCCCGGACCTGACCATGCAGGCCGTGCGCGACGTCGTCGTCGACTTCCGGATGCCCGGACACGGCATGCCCGGCTTCGAGCGGGCCGCCGCGCAGATGGCGATCGGCGAGATCTACAACATGCGCATCCACCACGACGACGTGATCCAGCCGGTGCTGCGCTTCCTGAAGGTCATGGACATCGACGGGCTCGGCCCCGAGGGTGCGAAGGCGCAGGAGGAGCTCGGTCTGTACATGGGCGGGCTTGACAGCGAGGCGTCGAAGTTCGACGAGAGGCTCGCCGCACGCAAGGCCCGGATGGCGGCGCGCGGCCGCGCCTGACCCTTCCCTTCCCTTTCCTTCCTTCCGTTCCCTGCCCCTGACCTGGCGCTCCGGTCCGGGCCCGGGGGCCTCACTCCTCGGCGGTGGCCTCGGCGTACGCCACGTCGCGTACGTCGGCCGAAGGGTGCTGGCGGAGCATCCGCAACTGGGTGCGCCACGGTCCGGTCCACCCGGTGCGCAGGCCGCACGCCACGGTCAGTTCGGCGGCGAGCAGGCCCTCGGCAGGATCCCCCGTGGCCGCCAGCCGGGCGACGACGAGCAGTAGGGCGTCCGGGTCGCCGATCTCCGCTCCCCGGTACCCGACCACCCGCCGGCCGACGGTCTGCGCGGTCCTGGCGGCGAGCGCCGGGCGGCCGGTGTGCAGGGCCGCCAGCGCGACCAGTTCGGAGTGGAGCGGGTCGGGGTCCGCTGCCAGGTCCAGTGAGCGCGCGAGCAGGGCGACGGCGTCCGGCATGAGGTCGCGGTGGGTGGCCAGGGTCCGGCCGGCCTCGGCGAGCACCCCTGCGGCCTGCCGGTTGTTCGGCCCGGAGCGCAGCGACAGCGTTCTGGCCAGATGGCCGATCCGGCGGCGGGCGGGCCGGTCCCGCTCCGCCCCCGCGTCGTCCGCCGTCTCCCCCGTGGCCAGCAGGGACAGGGCGCGGTTCAGGGAGCCGGCCGTCGCCGGCGTGGTCAGCGCGGCGTCCACGAGGGCGTCGGCGGCCGAGCGCCACCGTCCCCGCCGGTCCAGGTCGGTGACCGCGTCGACCAGGACCGCCGCCGCGTGCGGGGCCCAGGGCAGCCAGCGGACCAGCGTGGCGTGGGCGAGGGCGGCCAGGGTGTCGTCGTCGGTGCGGCACACGTCCTGGACCATCCGGGCGTAGCGCGGCCGCAGGGCCGGGTCCAACTCCGTCGGGTGGGCCCGCAACACCGCCACCCGCAACGTGCGTTCGCCGCCCGCCGCGTCCTTCGTCACCTCCCACATGCGTACGTCGCCGAGCAGCGGCGTCCCGGCGGCCACACAGGCGGCCCGCACATCGAGGTGCTGGTCCGGCTGCCCGTACGCGTCGGCGAGAAGGGCGGCCGCCTCTGTGCGGGGCAGCAGGTCGGCGGCGAGGCGGACCATCTCCTTGCGGCTCGTCACCTTGCCGGTGCCGGGAGCCGTACGGGCGGCGAGCAGCGGGGCCAGCCGGGAGGGCCGGGCGTACGCGGCGGCCCGGCCGGCCGCGTACACCGCGACCCGCGCCCGGTCCTCACCGGCGCGGGCGAGCAGGTCGGGCAGGGTGTCGGCGGGCCGGTCGACGTACGCGAGGGCGGCGAGCGCGGCTTCGGCGATCACCACGTCCTGGTCGTCGGTCCAGGGCCGGACGGCGTCCGCGCCCCGCCGGGGTATACGGGCGAGCTGCCCCAGGGCGCCGGTGCGCAGGTACAGCGGCAGCTTCTCGTCCGCCACCGTGCGTTCCACCGCGCGCTGTGCGGCGCGCTGCTGGCGGGGCGTCCAGCACGCGGCCCCGGCCACCTCCACGGTCCAGGGCCTGCCGGGCGCGAGGAACCGGCCCCGGGGCGGCGGCCCGTCGAGGTACGCCGCCAGCAGGTCCGTCCGCCGGCCCGTCACGACGCGCCGGACCTCCGGGAGCGCGATGGCGGACGGGTGCCGGGCGAGCAGCCGCTCGGCCCGATCGTCGCGGCCGTCCGGGGCGCGGAGCCAGAGGGCCGCGGCGCTGCGGGCGGCCGCGGGCTCGCCGTAGTTCACGGCCTGCCACAGCAGCTCCTGGAGGCCGGGCATGGCGTCGGCGCGACGGCCGACGGCGCGGGCGAGCGCCAGGACGAGTCCGTAGTCGGAGCGTTCCGTGCCTGCTTCCAGCCAGGGCCGCAGCGCGTCGAAGACCGTGTGCTCCTGCCCTCGGCGCAGGGTCCGGTCCAGGCGGCCGAAGTCGGCGCTGCCGCTGCTGCCGGTGATGCGGACCAGTGTGCGCAGCGCCCAGTTGAGCAGGTCGCGCTGGCCGGTCACCGCGTGCTCGCGCAGCACGCCGACGGCCAGCGAACCGAGGGCGGAGCGGGTGGCGGGGGACGAGTCGCGGGCCTCCACGGCGTCGGCGGCGACGCGGTCGAGCAGGGGCTCCTCCGCGTCGGTGAAGAGGGCGGGTTTCACCCGGGCCAGGGCGGCGAGAGCGGCGGAGCGGACGGGGTCCTGTTCGTTGCGCAGGCGCAGCAGGTCCTCCAGCACGGTGGCGACACAGGCCGGATCGCCGGAGCGGCCCGCGCTCCCGACGAGCAGCGACCAGGCCGTGGCGCGGTCGTCGGCCGCGGGCCCGCGGGTGGCGGCCAGGAGCTGTTCGCGCCCTTCGTCGAAGGGGAGGTAGGAGGTGGCGAGGAGGACCGCCGCTTCGGCCCCCCGGTCACGGGCCCGCGCCGCCGAACGCCGGGCGACGGCTGCGACCCGGTCACGGGGCAGCGCGTCCAGCACCCCGGTGTCGACGGTGGTCCCCGAGGCTCCCTCGCCCCGGCCCTCGGTGACCGCCTCGTGGAGTGCGGCGCGGCGGGCGGGCGGCAGGGCGCACAGGAGCCGGGGCAGCAGGTCCGGCTCGCTGCGGCCCAGTTCGACGAGGTGCGCGTCGGGCAGGGCGCGGACGAGGCGGCGCAACTGGGTCTCACCGAGCGCGCGGTGCAGGCGCGTGCAGACGTCCGGACTGATGGCGAGGCGGGCGACCCGGACCGGGTCGGCGGCGACGAGACATCCGAGGGGACCGTGCAGGGCGGCCGGGAGGCGGGTGGGACCGAACCGTTCGAGGAGGTCGAGCACCCGGTGCGGAAGGGCGGGGGCGGCGGCGGCGATGCCTCGGGGGTGCCCGTCGTCCTGCCACCAGGCGTTCCTGGCCGCCGCGGGGAGGGCCGCCAGCTCCTCCTCGGCCGAGTCCAGGAGCGGTCCGGGGTGGTGGTGGCCGAGCGAGGACCAGCAGTCGGTCGAGCGCCGCAGTTCCGGCAGCAGGGCCGCGACCGTCGTGGTCGAGCAGCCGGGCAGCAGGCGGGCCGCCTCGATGTCGCCGTACGTGTCGCGTGCCGCGATGATCAGCCGGTCGGCGAGCGCGGTCCGGCGGTCGGCGATGATCGCCCGCACGAGGCGGCGGCGCACGGCGGCGGGCGCGTCGGCGAAGGCCCTCTCGTACGCCGTGTCCGGCACCTCCAGTGTCCGGGCCGCGCGCAGGGCGTGTCCGCGCACGACGGCGTCCTCGTCGGCGAGACGCGCGCCGATCCACTCGGCGTCCCGGCCGACCGCGGCGGCGATCACCGCGGTCCGGCGCTCGTACGGGTCGCCGTCCTCCAGTTCGTCGAGGACGGCGCGCAACGCTCCCTGGGCGGCCAGCCGGCGTGCCCGCACAGCCAGTTCGCCCATGCGCTCCGTGTGGGGCAGCGGTTCGAGCGCGTCGAGGAGGGCGGCGGCGAGGGCGAGCGGTGATGCGTCGGTCATGGCCCGATTGTGCCGGGCTCGCCCCGAACACCCCAGGGGTTTACGGTGCGTGGGTGCGTGCCCCGGTGCGAGCTGGCGCGGTCAGCCCCGGTCGCGTCCTTCTCTGCGCAGCCGCTCGCGCTCCTTCTCCGAGAGCCCGCCCCAGACGCCGAACCGCTCGTCGTTGGCGAGGGCGTACTCCAGGCAGGCCAGCCGCCCTTCGCAGGCGTTGCACAGTTGCTTGGCCTCGCGGGTCGAACTGCCCGGGGCCGGGAAGAAGAACTCGGGCCCGGCCTGGGCGCACAACGCGGTCTCCTGCCAGGCGAGTGCGTCGTCGGTCACGGTGTTGATCAGCATGGAGCCCACGGTGCACGGTGGCGATAAACAACTGATCAACGATGGATCAATCCGGCGGTCGCCGCCCCGCCGCTACTGCCTCGGCTCGGGCTTCATGACCGCGAAGACCGCCCCGTACGGATCGGCGACGTTGGCCATTTTGCCGACGCCGGGCACCTCCACGGCGGCCAGGATCTCCGTGCCGCCGAGCCGCTTCGCCTCGGCCACCGTGGCGTCGACGTCGGCGACCGCGAAATACGGCAGCCAGTGGGGGCCGCGTGCGGCCTCGGACGGAACGTCGCCCATCCGGACCAGGCCGCCGAAGGACGCGTCCGGTCCCACGCCGGCCGGGTGGGCCGTCGTGTACGTGTAGTCGGAGCCCTCCACCTTCATCTCATCGGTACCCCAGCCGAAGACGCTGGTGAAGAACGCGGCGGCCGCCGGGACGTCGGGGGTGTACAGCTCGGCCCAGAGGAACGCGTTCGGCTCCTGGATCACGCCGAAGCCGGGGTGCTCCTTGGGCTGCCACACTCCGAAGTACGCGCCGGCCGGGTCCGTGAAGCCGCCCATGGAGCCGAAGTCCAGGACGTCCATCGGCTCGAACGCGGCGCTGCCGCCCGCCTCGGTGACCGCCCGGGCTGTGGCGGCGACGTCGGGCGACTGGAAGGAGACCGACCAGGCGCTCGGCGATTCCTCCTCGGACACCGTCATCACACCGCCGACGTACCGGCCGTCCAGGGTGAGCATCCCGTACCCCCCGACCTCGGGGCCGCCGGGGATCAGGTCCCATCCGAACAGCTCCCGGTAGAAGGCGGTGGCCCCGTCGAGATCGGGGGTGCCGAGATCGACCCAGTTGGGCGCTCCGTCGAGGAAGGTGGGGCTGATCATGGCGTGCTCCTCAGTCGATCCGAGTGGTCCTGCTCGTCGTGTGCTGCGGGGTGATTCCTTCCGTTCCGAGTCTTGCACCGGGCACTGACAACCGCAGTCCGCACGGGTCCGACCGGGGCCGCGGACACCGGCCGGTGATCGCGTCCGCCGTGCGGCCAGGGTAGGCAGCACGGGCCCGCCGGGGCGAAGCGTTGGACCGGCGCGTCGCGCGGCGGTCGGCGAGAGAGGGCCGGGGGTGTCGGTGGGGCGTGGCACGATGGCGCGGAGGCCGAAGGAGCGGGGCCCCGGGGTGGGAGAGACACCCCCTCGGGAAGAGAAGGACGTACACGTACATGAAGTGGAGCAGGGCGGCGGGCGGCACGGCCGGCGGAACACTCGCGCGCGGGGACACCGGGAGCCCGGTGCCCACCGGCGGCGCGGCCCGGGAGCTGCTCGCCCGGGCGGAGCGGCTGCTGGAGAGCGCCCGTGCCGTGCCGGCGGACCGGGCGAACGCCGTGGCCGCCGTACGTTCCGTGCTCGATCCGCTCCTCGACTCCCTGGTGGGCCGGGAGTTGGCGCACATCCCCGTCTCCCGGCTCAAGGACGTCACGGAGGGGCGGCTGCGGCTCGGGGCGCTGGAGCAGGCCGGGTTCGGCACGGTCGGGCAGATCCACGGGACGGACCGCTACGCGCTGCGGCAGATCCCCGGGGTCGGCGCGCACACCGCCGACCAGGCGTTGGCTGCCGCCGGGCAGATCGCCCGCGCGGTGCGCGACACCGTCTCGGTGCGGATCGACGTGGACGCCCCGGACGACACGTCCACCGCGCTGGTGATCGCCCTGCACCGGCTCGTCGAGGCGGGGCCGGACGCACGGCGGGCGGTGGACGCGGCCCGGCTCCTGACCGAACTGCTCGGTCCACCGGTGGCGGCGGCCGCGTCGGCCGGGAGCCGGCTGCGGATGCTGTTCGCCCGGCGCAACTCCCGGGCCCGGGCGCGGGAGGCGCTCGACTCGGTGCGGGCAGGGGTGGCGGACGCCGTGGAGCGGGAGCTGCCGGTGCTCTTCGCGCAGGCGTCGGCCGACCTGCTGCGCTCCCCGGCACCGGCCGCCGAGGCCTGGGTGGACTTCGAGCTGCGGTCCGCCGAGTACTACAGCCTGCTCGCCGAGCTGTCGGGCAGCGGCCCGGACCGGGACGCCGCCGAGGGGTTCCTGCCCGCCGGGATCGCGGACCGGGTGCGGGCGCTGCGGCTCGACGACACGCGTCTACGGGTGTCCCTGCGCGGCTACCAGGCGTTCGGGGCACGGTTCGCGCTGGCGCAGAAGCGGGTGGTCATCGGGGACGAGATGGGCCTCGGCAAGACCGTCCAGGCCATCGCCGCCCTCGCCCATCTCGACGCCCACGGCGAGACCCACTTCCTCGTGGTGTGCCCGGCGAGCGTCCTGATCAACTGGACCCGGGAGATCCGGGCCCGCTCCACCCTGCGTGCCGTTCCGGTGCACGGGGCGGAGCGCGTGGAGGCCTTCGCGGACTGGCGTGAGTCGGGCGGGGTGGCGGTGACCACCTTCGACGCGCTGCACCTGCTGCCCGAGGGGGCTGCGGCCCAAGTGCGGCCCGGGATGCTGGTGGTGGACGAGGCGCACTTCGTGAAGAACCCCGACGCCCGCCGGTCCCGGGCGGTCGCGGGCTGGGCGGAGCAGGTGGAGCGGGTGCTGTTCCTGACCGGCACACCGATGGAGAACCGGGTGGAGGAGTTCCGCAGTCTGGTGCGCCAACTGCGCCCCGAACTCACCCCGTCGGTGAGCACGACGCACGGCGCGGCCGGTTCGCGGGCCTTCCGCCGGGCCGTCGCCCCCGCCTACCTGCGCCGGAACCAGGTGGATGTGCTGGCCGAACTCCCGGCGCTGGTCCAGGTGGACGAGTGGGAGGAGTTCGGGGCCGAGGACCGGGCCGCCTACCGCGAGGCGGTCGCCTCCGGGCGGTTCATGCGGATGCGCCGGGCCGCCTATGCCGTGCCCGGGACCTCCGCCAAGCTGGAGCGACTGCGCGAACTGGTCGGCGAAGCACGGGAGACCGGGCTGAAGGTGGTGGTCTTCTCCTACTTCCGCGAGGTGCTCGCGGCGGTCGGCGAGGCTCTGGGCCCTGACGTCTTCGGGCCGCTCTCCGGGAGCGTCCCGCCGGCCCGGCGGCAGGAGCTGGTCGACGCCTTCTCCGCGGTGGAGGGGCACGCGGTGCTGCTGAGCCAGATCCAGGCGGGCGGCACGGGCCTGAACATGCAGGCGGCCTCCGTCATCATCCTCTGCGAGCCGCAGATCAAGCCCGCGCTGGAGCACCAGGCCGTCGCCCGCGCCCACCGGATGGGGCAGGTGCGCACGGTCCAGGTGCACCGGCTGCTGGCCACGGACAGTGTCGACCAGCGGTTGGTGGAACTGCTGGCCCGCAAGGACCGGCTCTTCGACGCGTACGCCCGGCGCAGCGACCTCGCGGAGACGACCCCGGACGCGGTGGACGTCTCCGACGCCGAGCTGGCCCGGCGCATCGTCGAGGAGGAGCAGCAGCGGCTGGGGCCTGTCTGACGGCACCGGCACTCCGTGACCGGGCCCGCCCCCTCCGCGGGCCCCTTGCCGGGCCGGGGTCAGTGCTGGTGCTCCCCCGCGCCCGCCCCGGTGTCCTGCGCGGCAGCCTTGTCCGCGCTCTTCTTCTCGGCCTTGTCGCCGGTCTTCTCGCCCGACTTCTTCCCGGCCTCCTTCTCCGTGGATCCGGCCGTGTGGTGGTGGGGTTCGTAGCCCGGGATCGTGCCGTCCGGCTTCTTGATCAGCAGAAGTCCCGCCATCCCCATGTCGGAGTGGCTCTGGACATGGCAGTGGTACATCCACGCGCCCGCGCCCACGCGTTCGCCCGCGATGATCTGGAGGCCGAAGGAGTCGGCGGGGCCGCAGATCTTGTTGTCGATGACCCGGCTGGGGTCGTCGGGGCCGGTGAGGATGCCGGTGCGGTTGTCGGCCCAGCGGTGACCGTGGATATGGAAGGTGTGGTAGTACTCGCCGTGCGTGATCATCACGAATTCGAGCCGGTCACCCACCGTGGCCTCGAAGTTGACGCTGTTGTGGGCCGTCTTGTTGTTGATCATCATGTCGTTGAAGACGACCGTGCACGTCTGGTCGGGCAGGATGTCGCCCTTGCGGCGGACCACGACCGGGCCGTAGAGCCCCTTGCGGATGCCGCCGGTGCCGTGGTCCGTGCCGACGACGTGGTCGTGGTAGTGCCAGTAGCCCGCGCTGCCCGGCTCGTAGGTGCCGTCCTTGCGGCGGCCCGGGGCGTGGGTGCGCCAGGTGTAGGTCCGGGTGCCGCCGGGTTCGACGTGGCTCTTGTTCATCCGGGTGCCGTCGTTGGCGATGTCGTAGTCCACGCCGTGCACATGGAGGCTGGCGTCGACGTCGGTGAGGTTCTCGAACTCGATGTGGACCGTGTCGCCCTCGTTCAGCTCGATGAGGGGGCCGGGGATCGAGGCCTTGCCCTTCTCGAAGCCGTACCCCAGCTCGCCGTTGGGCAACTTCTCGGCGTACATCTTCAGTCGGCGGGTGACACCGCCGGCCGGGGCCGTACGCGGCGGGTTCTCGGCCGAGCTTGCCTCCACCGCCCCGAGCGACAACGATGTCACTCCCGTCGCGGCGGCCGCCGCGCCACCGACCAGCATCCGCCGGCTGAAGGTCCTTCGGTCCATGTCGAACTCCCCACTGCGATAAGGAAACTGGCGAAACCGCCGAGACGGAACGGCGCTCACGGGATCCCCGGAACGGGCCACACCGTAGCCGGGGCACCTCCGTTTATCCACACTCAGGACAAAGTTCGTGCGATTGCTGCCGTAGCTATTGGCGGACCGCGAAAAGAGGTCTAGCTTCGTGCGCTGTCGCAGTGAAACAAGAGTTACTGAAGCGTTCTGACGCAGAGTGAGCAAGCCACAGTCACCGAGAGGTGCAGTGACCACAGAGGGGTGGGTGACCACATGCAGCGCGCATCACATCACCGGTCCAGATCACGACGCGGCCTCGCGGCGGCCGTGGCGGCCGGCGCACTGACCGTGTCCATGCTGGGCAGCGGCGGCCCGGCCAGCGCGGATCAGTCGCCGGACCGGGCCCTGGTCGAGAAGATGGCGACAACGTTGTCGCTGCCGTCCCCGCCGGGCGCGAAGAGCCAGGTGAAGGTGCTGGTCTTCCACGCCTCGGCGGGTGACGAGGCGCCGTACACGGACGCCGGGATCGCGGCGATCGAGAAGATCGGGCTGTCGGGCCCGGAGGCCCAGCGGTTCACCACCGTGGCCACCGCCGACCCGAGGGTCTTCACCAACGGCAAGCGGCTCGGCTCCTTCCACGCCGTCGTCTTCCTGACCGGCGGGGGTGACGTCCTCGACCCGGAGCAGGAGGCGGGCCTGGAGGCGTACATGGAGGCCGGCGGCGGCTTCCTCGGCGTCCATGACGCGGCGCGCACCGAGCCGTACTCGGACTGGTTCACCGGCCTGGTCGGGGCCCGCCCGGCGGCGAACAGCCCGGCGTCCGTGCAGCGGGCGACCGTCGAGATCGGCGACCGGGTGCACCCGGCCACCAAGAGCCTGCCGTTGGAGTGGAAGCGCCCCGACAAGTGGTTGAACTGGACGAAGAACCCGTCAGGTGACGTCCACACCGTGGCACGCGTACGGGAGTTGACGTACAAGCCCGGCGAGAGCGCCAACGGCTGGGACCACCCGGTCTCCTGGTGCCGCGACTACGACGGCGGCCGGTCCTTCTACACCGCGATGGGCGGTACGGCGGACAGCTTCGCGGAGACCGACTTCCGGGACCACCTGCGCGGGGCGCTCTCCTGGACGAACCGGACCTCGCAGGCCGACTGCAAGGCGACGATCACCTCCAACTACGCCGCCGAGCGGGTCACCCAGCCCAACCAGCCGGGCCAGAACGACCAGATCGGCGAGCCGCACGGCATGGTGACCGCGTCGGACGGCCGGGTCTTCTACATCGGGCGCGGCGGGGCCGACAGCTCCCAGCCGGTCGTCACCGACTGGGCCGACCCGAACATCGGCAAGGGCAAGGGCGAGGTCCACGTCTACGACCCGGAGACCAAGAAGGTCACCCTGGCGGGTGCGCTGGACGTCTTCGGCAACAAGGGCGGCGGCGACGAACTGGTCAAGAACGAGGAGGGGTTGCTCGGCATCGAGCTGGACCCCGACTTCGCTTCCAACGGCTGGGTCTACCTGCACTACACGCCGCACGCGAAGATCGACCGCGACAAGCGCATGGCGACCCGTCAGGTGTCCCGCTTCACCTTCGACTCCGCGACCAACAAGCTGGATCTGGCGTCGGAGAAGGTGCTGCTCGGCTGGCCGGTGCAGATCAACAGCTGCTGCCACGCGGGCGGCGGCATGGCGTGGGACTCGAAGGACAACCTGTACATCGCGACCGGTGACAACAACTCCTCCGGTTTCAGCGACGGTTACTCCGGCAACAACCCGCAGCCGAACTACAAGGGCGTCTCCTTCGCCGACGCACGGCGCACCGCCGGCAACACGAACAACCTGAACGGGAAGATCCTGCGGATCCACCCCGAGGACGACGGCACGTACACGCTGCCGTCCGGCAACCTCTTCACCGGCGAGGAGCCGGACGAGGGCGGCGGCAAGACGCGCGGCGAGATCTACGTGATGGGCGTGCGCAACCCGGCCCGCATCTCGATCGACCCGTCGACGGACACGCTGTACGCGGGCTGGGTCGGCCCCGACGCGGGTTCGCCGTCCACCACCTGGGGCCCGGCGAAGTACGACACGTTCGCCGCGATCACCAAGGCCGGCAACCACGGCTGGCCGTACTGCATGGGCAACAACCAGCCCTACCGGGACCGCAATCTGCCGGACCCGACGAAGCCGCTGGGCTGGTACGACTGCGACGCCCCGAAGAACGAGTCGCCGAACAACGACGGTCTGGTCAAGCTGCCGCCGGTGACCCCGAACACCATCTGGTACTCGCCGCAGGGCGGCGGGGTCGACTACCCGCGCGACGAGAACGGCGTACCGAGCTACAAGCCGGAGGAGGGCAAGGAGCTGCTGCCCTGGCTCAAGGGCGGCGGGCAGGCCACGATGAACGGCCCGGTCTACCGCTACGACGCGCAGAGCGAGTCCACCGCCAAGTGGCCGGCCTACTGGGACGGCAAGTGGTTCGTCGGTGACTTCTACGACGACACCCAGCCCCGGCACGCCGTGCTCACCGACCCGAAGACGGTCGGCAAGGGCGGACTGCCCACGCACGCCGAGTCGTTGAAGAAGATCATCCCGGTCGGGGCGGACGGTATCCGCAATCTGATGGACTGGAAGTTCGCTCCGGACGGTTCCCTGTACGTCCTGGACTACGGGCGCGGCTTCTTCACCTCCGACTCCAAGTCCGCGCTGTGGCGCGTGTCGTACAAGGGCGGCGGCGCGACGCCGGCCGCCGCGGATCTCGTGGACAAGGCGGCGGCGAAGTGAGACACCATCCCTACCTCACACGCAGGCGGCATCGTCCGCCGAGCTTCTGGGTGGCCCTGCTGGCCTCCCTCCTGATGGTCCTCGGGCTGACCTCGACGGCCGCGTACGGCAAGGGCGGCGACGGCCCCGGGGCCAAGGCCGCCGACCAGGTGCTGACCTGGACCGCGGGCGACCCGATCGACCGCTATCTGACCGCGCCGGAGACGGCGGTGGCCGGCGCGGCGACGATCGTCTTCGAGAACAGCACGGCCACCGGCAACACGACGAGCATGCCGCACACGCTGACGTTCAGCACGTCGGACCCGGAGTACAACCAGGACGTCCAGCTGAACATCCTGGCCAACCCGAGCGACGCCGAGGGCGGCAAGCACAGCGTCGAGGTCACCCTCACACCGGGGAAGTACTTCTACCACTGCACGATCCCCGGCCACGGTGAGATGAAGGGCGTCCTGACCGTCACCGAGGGCGGGGGCGGCGAGGACACCGAGGCCCCCGCGACCTCGGCGAAGGTCGACGGCGACCAGAACGGCGACGGCGCGTACATCGGCCAGGCGTCGGTGACCGTCGAGGCCACCGACGCGGGTTCCGGCGTCGACACCGTGGAGTACGCGCTGGGGGCGGACGGCGAGTGGCAGCCGTACACCGCGCCCGTCGTGGTGAACGAGGTCGGCGACCACATGGTCCGCTACCGGGCCACCGACAAGGCGGGCAACGCGGCCGAGGAGAAATCCGTCGACTTCGCGGTGGCGGCCCCGCCGACCGACGACGAGACGCCGCCGGAGACCTCGGCGACCGTCTCGGGCGAGAAGGACGACGCGGGCGCGTACCTGGGCATGGCCACGGTCACCGTGACCGCGTCCGACACCGGGTCCGGCGTCAACACCATCGAGTACGCGCTCGGGGCGGACGGCGAGTGGCAGCCCTACACCGCACCGGTGATGGTCCATGAGCTGGGCGAGCACACCGTCCGCTACCGGGCCACCGACCGCTCGGGCAACGTCGCGGACGAGAAGTCCGTCGACTTCACCGTGGTGGAGCCGCCGTCGCAGGACCAGACGGCTCCGGAGACCTCGGTAAAGGTCGAGGGCGACAAGAACAGCGACGGCGCGTTCATCACCAGCGCCAAGGCCACGCTCACTGCGACCGACGACGACTCGGGGGTGGAGAAGGTCGAGTACAGCCTCGACGGCGGACCGTACCTGGCGTACACCACCCCGGTGATCGTCGACCGCGTCGGCCACCACTCCATCGCCCACCGGGCGACCGACAAGGCGGGCAACACCTCCGAGGCGAAGAAGAAGTCGTTCACCATCGCCCAGGGCGGCGGGGTGCCCGCGCCGAACTGCGCGGAGTTCGACGAGCGGCACACCGTCTTCGTCGGCACGATCGACACGGGCGTCCCGAACCGGATCACCCGTAACCGCTGCACGATCAACGAGCTGATCGAGGACGAGAAGGACTGGTCCTCCAACGCGCTGTTCCTCAAGCACGTGACGTCGGTGCTCGACAAGCTGAAGGCCGACGGCGTCATCGACCAGCGCGAGCGCAGGGCGATCAACCAGGCCGCCAAGCAGTCGGGCATCGGCAAGCCGGGCCAGTCCGAGGGCTACACCAAGCTCTTCGACGGCACTGCGGCCTCGCTCGCCAAGTGGGAGCAGGTGGGCGGCGGCGCGTTCGAGCTGAACGAGGAGGAGGGCTCGATCACCAGCTCCACCACGGTGGACGGCATGGGCATGCTCTGGCTGCCGAACCGCGCGTACGGGGACTTCTCGCTGAAGCTCCAGTGGCGGGACGACGCCCCGGGCTCGGGCAACGCCAACGGCGGGGTCTTCGTCCGTTTCCCGAAGGTCCACGACCACCCGGAGGAGTCGCGTCCGGAGTGGGTCGCCATCAAGTACGGCCATGAGATCCAGGCCAACGACCGGCCGGACGGCGACATGTACAAGACCGGTTCGGTCTACGGCTTCGACCGGGTGGGCCTCGGCGGCGCCGGGGTCACCCCGAAGGGCACCTGGAACGACTACGAGATCAAGGTGGTGGACCAGCACTACGAGATCTACCGCAACGGTGTCCTGATCAACGAGTTCGACAACACCCGCGGTCAGCTCTTCGAGCCGCCGCGCGGCGACGACCCGGGCACCGACGGCCGGCGGTTCGCCTCCGGTTACATCGGGCTCCAGGTGCACGGCGTCACCGACGTCATCTCGTACCGCGACGTCCGGATCAAGGAGCTGTAACCCGCACCGAAAGTCTCAGGAGGCCGCGACCGCATGCTCAGGCGTGCGG
>NZ_JBHXJG010000101.1:0-24776 GCF_042723425.1 Streptomyces sp. NPDC058375
GCGGACAGCCGGTCCGGGCCCTCCCGCGCGTACAGGCCCTCCCGCGCGTACAGGCCCTCCCGCGCGTACAGGCCCTCCGTACGTACAGGCCCTCCCGCGCGTTCGGTTACCGCCGCTTCAGTCCCAGCACCTCGGCGGCGGCGAAGGTCTCGTTCGGCGGCCGGTCCGCGTAGTACGGGGTGAGCATCCCGTCCAGCTCCGCGAAGGTGAAGGCCTCCTTCGCCGCGTCGAACTGGGCCGCCACCCGCGGCCGTTCGACGACGGCGACCATCCCGCCGTGGACGACGAGCAGTTGCCCGTTGACCCCGGCCGCGGCGGGCGAGGCGAGATAGCCGACGAGCGGGGAGACATGCTCCGGCGCCAGCGGGTCGAGCGTGCCGTCCGCCGGTTCCTGGAAGCCGGCGAAGACGTCCTCGGTCATCCGGGTCCGGGCGCGCGGGCAGATGGCGGTGACGCCGTACTTGGCGAGGGCGAGCGCGCTGGAGGTGGTGAGCCCGACGATGCCGCCTTTGGCCGCCGCGTAGTTGGGCTGACCCGCCGAGCCCGCGAGGAACGCCTCCGAGGAGGTGTTGACGATCCGCCCGTAGACCGGTCCGCCCGACTCCTTGGAGCGGGCGCGCCAGTGGGCGGCGGCGAAGCGCGTGGTGGCGAAGTGGCCCTTGAGGTGGACGCGGATGACCGAGTCCCACTCCTCCTCGGTCATCGAGAAGACCATGCGGTCGCGCAGGATGCCCACGTTGTTGACCAGGATGTCGAGTCGGCCATACGCCGATACGGCCAACTCGACCAATTCTCGGGCCTGTTCGTGGTCGGATACGTCGCCGAGGTGGGCGACGGCCCGGCCGCCGGCCGCGCGGATCTCGGCGGCGACCTCCTCGGCGGGTGCGGCGCCCGGGAGACGTCGCCGTCCAGCAGGGTGTCGGTGACGGCCTTGAGGGCCATGCCGTACGTACACAGGCCGTGCAGGATCGGCCGGTCGAACCCGGCGAGCTTGGCGAAGGCGGGGTCGGCATGGAGCGGGTTCCAGTCCCCCGAGAGGCGGTACAGCAGCGCCTGGTCCTCGCGGATGGGCCGCTCGACCGTGCGGTCGGGTTCGCGGTCCGGCGGGGTGAGGCGGTCGGACGGCCCGCGTTCGCCGCCGAAGCCGCCCTCGCCGCGGACGAAGATCTGGGCGTCGTTGGTCCACAGCGGCCCGTCGCCGTCGCTCGCCTCGGTACGCAGCACGATGACGGCGGCCTTGCCCTTGTCGTACGCCGCCGCGACCTTCGAGGCCTGCACGGCACTGCCCGTCACCGGGATGGGGCGGTGGACGCGCACGGTCTGCCCGCCGTGCAGGACCGCGGCGAGGTCCACGTCGATCCCCGGCGCGCCCATCCCCCCGAAGGCGGCGGTGCCGGCGCCCGCGACGGTGGCGAAGCTGGGCAGCACCTGGAGCCGGGACTCCAGGGTGTAGCGCAGTTCGTCGGGGTCGGTGGCGGGGGTGCCCGCGCCGAGGCCGAGGTGGTAGAGCTGGACGTCCTTGTGGTCCCAGCCGATCTCGGCTCGGCGGGTTTCGGCGGCGAGGGCCGCTGAGGCATCAATGGGCATGACGGAGCAGCTCCTTGATGGTCCTGGGTGTCCTTGGTGGTCCGGGTGTCCGTGGTGGTCCGTGGTGGCGGGAAGACCTCGGCGCGGCCGTCCGCACCGTCGGCCGCACCGAGGTCGTGCGGTGACCGGCAGGGCACGCCCCTTCCGGAATGGGCACACTCCTTCTAGAACGCGTTCTAGCCAATGCCGATGGCCCATGTATAACGCAGGCCCCGGAAGTTGGGAAGGCTGCTGACGGATCGTCAGAGTTGGTAGGGCGCCTTCGCCGTGGGGGCCGTTTCCGCCGGGCGGCGGATCAGGACGACGTACGGTAACGGGCCGCGACCGTGGCGGCGCGGTCGTGCAGGGAGGTCCGCAACACCTCCGGAGCCAGGACTTCCACGTGGGCGGCGTGCTGCCACAACGCCCATTCGGCGTGCCGTGCGTCCTGGAAGATCACGTTCAGCCGCAGCCGGCCGTCCGCGTCGAACTCCTCGGCGCAGACGGCCAGTACGGTGCCGACCAACTGTTCCCGCCGCGCCGGGTCCAGCCGGACCAGCACGGCGACCTGGTCTCCCCCGGTCCGGAACCGCGCGTTGCGCTCCTGCCAGGCACGGTCCAGGTCGACCGTGGCGGGCCGCTGCGCGGGTTCGTCCAGAGCCTCGGCGGCCAGCACCCGGGACAGCCGGTAGGTGCGGTCCGCTCCGCACCTCGTGGCGAGCAGGTAGCCCTGGTGGCGTACGGTCACCAGCCCGATCGGGTCCACCGTGCGCCACCTCGGGGCCTGGTCCACGGCCCCGTAGTGGATGCGCAGTTTGTGTCCGGCGAACACCGCGCGCCGAACCTCGGCCACCACGGCGTCGGACACCTCGTCCTCGTCCGCCACGCGGCGCGAGAGGAGGTCGGTCTCCGGATCGACCAGTAATCGCCGCGCCGCGTCGGCGGCGGTGTCCCGGAGATTCTCGGGAAGGGCGTCGACCACCTTGAGCATGGCCGAGGCGAGCGCGGAACCGAGGCCGAACAACTGGGCCCCACGCCGTGATCCGGCGACCAGCAGGGCGAGCGCCTCGTCGTGGTTCAGTCCGGTGAGCGCCGTCTGGAAATCGGGGAGCAAGGCGAACCCGCCGTGCCGGCCGCGCTCGGCGTATACCGGCACGCCCGCGGCGGACAGAGCCTCTATGTCGCGCAGCACCGTACGCGTGGAGACCTCCAGCTCGCGGGCGAGTGTGTCCGCGGTCATCCGACCGTGCCGACGCAGGAGCAGCACCAGGGAAACCAGCCGGTCAGCGCGCATGAAAAAAATCTAGCAAAGATACATGACTAAGGATGTCGTGTTTTATTGCAAGGCTTCTCCACACGACGCCAGAGCTTGGCGATCTGCCGAGCCGATGGACGTATGTACGTACCAGTGAATCGAATGGAGCAAGTGCAGCGATGGAACGAAACGCGGTCAACCCGGTGTCGTGGTCGGTGGAGATGGGCTTCAACCAGGGTGAGGTCGTCTCCGGGCACTCGCGCACCCTGTACATCTCCGGGCAGACGGCGATGAGCAGCGAGGGCAAGCCCGAGCACGACGGTGACATGGCGGCGCAGCTGGCGCTGAGCCTCGACAACATCGAGGCCGTCCTCACCGAGGCCGGGATGACCCTCGCCAACCTCGTCCGGCTCAACGTCTACACGACCGACGTCGACGTGCTCTTCCAGCACTACGGCGTACTCGCGGGACGGCTGGGCGCCGCCCAGGTCGCACCGACCACCACGATGCTCGGGGTGACGCGTCTGGCGATCCCCGGCCAGCTGGTCGAGCTCGAGGGCACCGCTGTCGCCTGATGTGCTCTCCCGCTGCCCGTGCCGTCGAACCGGCACGGGCAGCCTATTCACCGCGTACGGTGCGGCGGAGCTTGGTCAGGCAGTCGCTCAGGAGGCGCTCCCCGCCGTGCCGCGTGGGGCGGTAGTAGTCCTTCCCCACGAGGTCGTCCGGCGGGTACTGCTGTTCCAGGACCCCGTCGGGCGCGGCGTGGGGGTAGCGGTAGCCGATCGCGTTCCCCAGCTCCCTGGCGCCCGTGTAGCGGCCGTAGCGCAGATGGGCGGGGATCTCGCCGACGGCTCCGGCCCGGACGTCGGCCATCGCCTCGTCGATCCCGACGATCACGGTGTTCGACTTGGGCGCCATGGCCAGATGCACGGTGGCCTGCGCCAGGGCGAGCCGGGCCTCGGGCATGCCGATCAGCTGGACCGTCTGCGCCGCCGCGACGGCCGCCTGCAGCGCCGTGGGGTCGGCCAGTCCGACGTCCTCACTCGCGTGCACCACCAGCCGCCGCGCGATGAACCGCGGGTCCTCCCCGGCCACGAGCATGCGGGCCAGGTAGTGCAACGCGGCGTCGGGGTCCGAGCCCCGGATCGACTTGATGAACGCGCTGATGACGTCGTAGTGCTGATCGCCCTGCCGGTCGTAGCGCACGGTGGTCTCGGCCACGGCCCGCTCCACGGCCGGCAGGTCGACGACGGTGGCTCCGGTGTCGGTCACCCCGTCGGCGCTCGCCTCCAGCGCGGTCAGCGCACTGCGGGCGTCCCCGGCCGCGAGGCGTACCAGCGCGTTCTCGGCCTCGGGCGACAGCGAGACCGAGCCGTCGAGACCGCGCCCGTCCTTCACCGCCCGCCGCAGCAGCTCGCGGACCTCCTCCTCGTCCAGGGACTTCAGTTGCAGCACCAACAGGCGTGAGAGCAGCGGCGACACCACCGAGAACGACGGGTTCTCCGTGGTCGCGGCGACCAGCAGGACGAGCCGGTCCTCGACGGCGCCGAGCAAGGCGTCCTGCTGGGTCTTGGAGAAGCGGTGCACCTCGTCGATGAACAGCACGGTCTGCCGGCCCTGGCGGTCGTGACGGCGGCGCGCGTCGTTCATCACCTCGCGCAGTTCCTTGACCCCGGTGGACAGCGCCGACAGGGCGACGAAGTGCCGGGTGGCGACGGAGGCGAGCAGACGCGCGATAGTGGTCTTCCCGGTGCCGGGCGGACCGTAGAGCAGCACCGACGCCGCCTCGCCGCCCTCGGCCAGCCGTCGCAACGGCGCACCGGGGCGCAGCAGGTGGGCCTGGCCGACGACCTCGGCGAGGTTGCGCGGCCGCATCCGCACCGCCAGCGGCGCATTGGCCCGCACCGGCTCCGCGAGCGGTGCCGCCTCGGGCGCCCCGGGCGTCGTCAGCGCGAACAGAGCCTCGTCGTCGGCAGGCATCATTCCCCCGTCCCCTCGGCACAGCGGACCGGCACGGCGGCCGCTCCGCTGCGGGTTTGGTCACTCATATCCGCTGTCCGCGTGGTCACTACGCATGCAGCGTTCCCCGGGCGACGATCACGGCCGCCCCCGCCACCTGGACCGTGTCGATCCGCTCCGGTGTCCCCATGGCCCGGGCGCGCATCGTCGAAGGACGGCCCATCTCCACCCCCTGGCGGATCTCGATCCACTCTCCGAAGGGGACCAGCCCGTGCCGCGCCAAGTGTACCGCCAGGGATCCGGCGGCCGAGCCCGTCGCCGCGTCCTCCACCACGCCGTAGGCGGGCGAGAACATCCGCAGCCGCCATCGAGTCCCCTCGCCCGCGAAGCAGTTGGCGGCCATGTCGGGCAGCCTCGCAAGGCCCCTCTGGTCCGGCTCCACGTCGGAGAGCGCGGCCACGCTGTCCAGTCCGACGAACACGTGCCGCGGTCCGTTGTTGTAGACCTCGACCGGCAGGATGCTGCCGGAGGACACCAGGTCCAGGGCGGCGAGCAGTTCGTCCGCACGGTCGTAGGGCTCCCAGGTCGGAACGGGCTGCCACATGCCGGCCGCGCGGGCCCGTCCCTCGCCGTCCCGTTCCAGCTCGAACGGGACGGTGCCCATGGCGGTCTCCATCCGGAGTTCCTTCGCCGGGTTCAGCTCGCCGAGCACGACGGCCGTCCCCAGGGTCGGATGTCCGGCGAACGGCAGCTCGTTCACCGGGGTGAAGATGCGGACCCGAACATCGCCGTCGGTCTCCGCGGGGAGGACGAAGACGGTCTCCGACAGATGCATCTCCCGGGCGATCTGCTGCATGCGCTCGGCGGAAAGTCCGGAGGCTTCGAGGAAGACCGCGGTCGGGTTTCCCTCCAGCGGAACGTCGGTGAAGACATCGGCCACCACGTACTCGTACGTATCCATGGGTTCCGTTCTCGAAGGGGGACAACGCGAAGGGGGCGAGGGGGCATCGGTGCCCGGCCGACCCGGCTCAGTGGGTGTCGAACAGCTCCTGGTAGCGGGCGACCGCCTTCTCCGTGGCCGCGCGCTCGTCGGGGGTCGGGGCGAAGGGGTCCGCGGCCGGGGGCAGCGCGCCGAGCTTGAGCAGGGCGGCCATCAGCAGCATGCGGGCCTTGGTGGCCGTGAGGTTGTTGCCCGAGATGAACGTCGGGTCGGTCCGGTACGCCATGCCTCCGGTGTTGCCGCGGCCCGTGCGGACCACGGGCATGCCGGCGGCGACGGCGACGCTCAGCGCCGCGTTCCTCGTCGGGTCCGCCATGCCGAACGGCGACATGCCCTCGCAGACGAATCCGCCCAGCGGCGTGCCGGCGAGGTTGGCGTCGATCCGCGCGAGGATCTCCACCTCCTCGTCGGTGGCGGGCGGGCCGCCGGCGTGCGCGCCCGTCGCCGCGTACCGGCTGTACTTGGTGATCGAGACGTGCGGCATGGCGGCGGGCACGAGTCCGTCGGCGTTCTTCGTCACGACGTCGACCGGCAGCACGCCGGTGGCCAGGCTCCCCGTCAGGCCGGTCACCTGCTCGGGAAGCACGCTCAGGCGCAGCTCCGAGCGGTGGGTGTGCTTGCGGGCGGGGAGGTAGGTGACCTGGGGAGGGCCGTAGCCCCCCAGGTCGGCGACGACCCCGCCGTGTCCGCCGGTGACCTCGTAGCCCCCGGGCCGGGCGTCGACCTTGGTCACGTCCCGGGCCGCGTAGACGAGTTCGTCGACGATCACGCAGGCGCCGACGCGGTCCTCGCCCCGCTCGTCCAGGGCGACCCCCGACACGATGAACTTCACGCCGTCCACCACGTTGCGGTCGCCGTCCGCGCTCAGGGACTGGTGGCGCCGCTGGGCCGCGTGGCCGACGACCGGCACCGTCGTGTCGACCACCAGCCCGAGCCAGTACAGGGTCTCGTCGACGGTGGGGCTCCCCTCCAGCCACTGGATCCCGGCGTACGCGCCCGTGGCGAGGACCGCCTGGACCTGGTTGGTCGCCCGGGCGAGGTCGGCCAGGCCGGGTTCGCTCTGGAGGTGGTACGGGTAGTACACGAAGAAGTCCTGCCCGAGGCGCTCGGCGTCGGGCCCCGCGGTGTATCCGCCCGACGGGGCGGCGCGGAAGAAGTCGAAGTCGGCGACCGACCCCAGGGCGACGGGGGTGCCGTGGTCGTCGAGGCCGAAGCGCTCGATCTCCTCGTAGAGACGGCGGGCGTCGGGGTAGAACGTCTGCCGTGCGGATCCGGGTGGTGCGAACGGCGTCGCCGCGGTCTCCTCCCAGGCGGTTCCGTCCGCCTGTCTGCCCATGTAGGGCAGGGGGTAGAGGCCGTCTGCGGGGTCGAGTTCGACGACGTACACCGGTGTGGCGCCCTCGAAGGGCCGCTCCGGGTGGAACGCGCCCTCCTGGTCGAGCCAGCCGTCCGGCGGGGCGTACAGGCCGGCCGCGTCCCCTTCGAGCGGGTGGGCGCTGAACGCCTCGACGTACAACGTCGCGGGCGCCGCGAGGCGTTGAGGACGCAGGACGTCGAAGCGGGCGGGGCGCGGCGGCAGACCGTGGCGTACGCGTGCCTTGTTGGACGTGACCAGGTCGGGGGTGTTGAGGATCGTCGCCGTCGGTCCGGCGAACACCGCGATCCTCGGTCGCGGCGCGCCCGCCCGCGGGAGGTCGTCCATCACAGCGGCCGCAGGTGTTCGATCGTCACGTGGTGCTCCTCGGCCAGCCGCTGGGCGACCAGCGAGCGGTGGCAGGCCTCGGGGTCCGTCTCGACGCAGAACAGCGCGGTGGTCCCGTCGCTCGGCAGCGTCGAGAGGATCGGGTCCAGGTCGGCGGGGTCGAGGATCTCGGCGGTGTAGCGGCGGGTGTACTCGGCGGCGAGCTCGCGCCGGGAGCGCTTGCCGACGCCCTGGCGGTCGTCCTCGGCGTACTGGAGGTGCCGCAGCTCGGTCGTGGGCGCGAGTTCACGGTGGTGCCGGTAGGCGATTCCGGCCTCGGCGAGGGCGGCCTGCAGTCTCAGCGAGTTCGCCCAGGCGTAGTCCGGTCCGCGGACACCACGACGTTGGCGTACGTCGAGGAGCAGGCGCACGTTCGCCTGTCGCAGTCGTTGCAGATAGGAATCGGCGTCGAAGCCGTAGACGCCGATCGTCGCCATCTTGTGCACGGGGGTCTCCTGTCCGTGGCTGGTGTTGGTGCCCGGCGTCGTGGACCGGGCAAGACACCCCCTAGGGGGTGCGGGGCGCCGCGATCAGCGCGGTGGTCTCCATGGGCAGGTCCCGGGTCGCGGCGATGTCCAGGCCTGCGCGGTTCAGCAGCCGCGTGATCCTGTCGAGGGTGCGGTGCTCGCCGCCCGTCGTCACCAGGAGGTGCAGGTCCCACAGGGCGGGCAGCACGGTGGAGTTCTCGTCCTCGACGAAGCGGTCGAGGATCAGCAGCCGCGACGAGGAGTCCGCCATGGCCCGGCGGCAGTTCGCGAAGACGCCGGCGACGGCCTCGTCGTCCCATCCGGCCAACACGCGGCAGAGGATGTAGACGTCGCCGCCCGCGGGGACGTCCTCGAACATGTCGCCGGCGACCAGTTCGGCGCGGTCCGCGCCGACGGTGGCGGACAGGTGCTCCCGGGCCTTCGGCATCATGTGCTCCCGGTCGAAGAGCACGCCCTTGGCGTCGGGGGTGGCGTCGAGGATCGTGGCCAGCAGGTGCCCGCCGCCTCCGCCCACGTCCACGACGGTCCTGCCGCCGGAGAAGTCGAAGATCTCGGGCACCTGGTGGAAGAACATGCTCGCGGCGTTCATGGTGCGCTGGAACCGTCCGGCGGTGGCCGCGTCCTGGCCGAGGTACTCGTAGAACGGGCGGCCGTAGGCGGCTTCGAATCCCGAGCTCTCGGTGCTGATGGCCTGGTGGGCGTGGCCCCACGCGGCGTAGAACTCCTCGCCGTACAGCAGGCACATGTCCCGCAGGGACTGGGGGCCCTCCAGCAGGGTCGCGCTCACGCGGGTTCCGCGGTAGCCGGTGGACTCGCTGCCCTCGAACACGCCCATGGCCCCCAGCAGGCGCATCAGGCGGTGGATGCCCTGTTCGCTCGCCCCGGTGGCCTTGGCGAGTTCGGCGTCGGTGTCATGGCCGGCGGCTATGTGGTCGGGCAGTTGGAGTCTGACCGCGGTGTAGAGCGCCTGGGCTCTCCATCCTCCGGTGATGATCTCCACCACGTCCCGCGTGGCCTGCACGTCTACTGTCATTCGAGACCTCACCATCCCGGGCTTCCAGCCGATGCCGGTCGGCCCACTTCGCCGCGGTCCCTCCGCGGCACGACCCAAAGCTGTGCGACACGACGTGCCCCCCGCCTCCCGGCGGGGGGCCGTACGGCTTGATGATCGTGCGGATCAGGACTGCGGTTGCCTGATGTTGACCATCCAGGTGATCCCGAACCTGTCCACGAGCGTGCCCGCCTCGTCGCCCCACATCTGCTTCTTGAGAGGCAGCGCGACGGTGCCGCCGACGGACAGCTTCTCGAAGTAGTCACGTAGGGCGGCGTCGTCGCCGCCGAGGTAGAGCGCGACGTTGGTGCCCGGGTTGAACGGCACCCGCGCGGGGACGTCCCACGCCATCACCGTGAAGCCGTCCGGGGTGCTGAGCGTGGCGTGCATGATCCTGTCGGCGTCGGGGGACTCCGACGAGCCGAAGTCGCCGAACGAGCCCAGTTCCAGCTTGCCGCCCAGGACCTCGTGGTAGAACTCCATGGCCTGCCGGGCGTCCCCGTCGAAGGCGAGGTACGGGTTGAGCTGTGCTGCCACCTGATACTCCTTGCTGTGAAAACGGATTCCGCGAGGCCCGGCCGAGGGCGTCGGGGGATTCCCCTACGTGGGGATCCCGCCGCGATTGATCTTCGGCACCTCGATGCCGAGCGCCCGCAACTGCTGGAACGGATTCATGAACTCGCGGTTCTGCTTGATCTTTCCGTCTTCGAGCAGGAACGAGTGGATGAAATGGTTCTTGTAGTGGCCGGGCGGATAGTTGGGGTAGAGAATCTTTCCCTCCCCGTCGCACTCGACCCAGAACCTGTTGGGGTCCTGCGTCTCGAAGATCTCGACGTTCTTCCATTCCCAGTCGGGGAACATGCGCAGCGACCACTCGCCGTGCGCCTTGAGCTTCGCGTGCCCCTGCGAGGAGATCGGTTCGCCGGTGTCACTGGTCCACAGGCCGGCGCTGCCGTCCTCGGTGAAGAGCAGGTAGCGCGTCAACCGGTTCTCGCCCTTGCGGCTCATGTAGTCGGCGACGACCTCACGGTGCAGAGCGCGCAGGTCGGCGTCGGCTTCGAACCCCTCGCGGGGCGCGTTGTCCGTTCCCATCTCGAATCCCCCTCGATCCATGGTTTGTTCGCGTGGATGTGGATACTGACGCGGTGTGCGGGGCCGGCCGCCGGCCGGGCCGTCCGTCGTCGGCCGGCGGCCGCCCTCAGAGCCGGATCTCCGGGCGGTAGACGTCCAGCCAGGTGCTCAGGTCGAGCACCCGCTCCATGCCGTTGCGGACGTCGATCGGCATGGCGCCCGAGTCCTGGCGCGTGATGTCCTCCAGCCAGCTGCGGTCGACCAGGTCGAACACCGGGTCGTCGGACGCCAGCAGTTCCTTGGACTGCTGCAGGAGCGCGCCCGTGTAGTGCGGGTCCAGGGTGGCGGGGTAGGGAGCCTTCGTCCGGTTCAGCACCGAAGCGGGCAGCAGGTCGGCCGTGGCGGCGCGGAGCAGGCTCTTCTCCCGGCCGTCGAAGGACTTCATCGACCACGGGGTGTTGTAGACGTACTCCACGAGCCGGTGGTCGCAGAAGGGCACCCGGACCTCCAGCCCGACGGCCATGCTGATCCGGTCCTTGCGCTCCAGGAGCATCCGGACGAAGCGCGTCAGGTGCAGGTGGCACATCACCCGCATCCGCATCTCGTGGTCGCTCTCGCCCTCGGCCCGCTCGACCTCGCCGACCGCGTCGGAGTAGCGGTCGCGGATGTACGTGGGCAGGTCCAGGGCCGCGGTGATGTCGGCGTTGAACCGGTCGGACACCTGGGCCCGGGCGCCGCTGACGAAGACGGCCATCCAGGGGAAGGTCTGCGCGGCCTGGACCTCGGGCTGGTGGAACCATCGGTACCCGCCGAAGACCTCGTCGGCGGACTCCCCGGACAGGGCGACCGTGGACTGTTCGCGGATGGCCTGGAAGAGCAGGTAGAGCGAGGCGTCCATGTCGCCGAGGCTGAGCGGACTGTCCCGTGCGGTGATGACGGCCCGGCGTACCGCGGGGTCGGCGATCGCGGCGTGGTCGAGCACGATGGACCGGTGGTGGGAGCCGACGTGGGCACCGACCTCACGTGCGTAGGGGGCGTCCGTCGTGCCGCGCAGTTCGTCGGCGACGAAGTCGTTCTCCCGCCCGGCGAAGTCCACCGCGAAGCTGCGCACCTTCTCGCCGGGCTCTCCGTGCTCCCCGGGCCGGCCGAGCTTGGCGGCGGCCAGGGCGGTGATCACGCTGGAGTCCAGGCCGCCCGAGAGCAGGGTGCAGCGCGGTACGTCGGAGACGAGCTGACGTCCCACGATGTCTTCGAGCAGTTCCCGCACGGTGGCGATCGTGGTCTTCCGGTCGTCGGTGTGCGGGCGGGTGGGCAGCGTCCAGTAGCGCCGCTCGCGCAGCCCGGAGCGGTCGACCGTGACCACGCCGCCCGGGACCACCTCGCTCATCCCGCACCACACCGAGCTGCCCGGCGTCTGGGTGAAGCTGACCAGCTCCCGCAGTCCGTCGAGGTCGACCGCCCGGTCCGCCAGCGCGTTGGCGAGGATCGCCTTCGGCTCGGAGCCGAAGAGCACGCCGTCGTCGGTGCTGGAGAAGTAGAGCGGCTTGACGCCCATCCGGTCACGGATCATCACGAGCTTCTCGACCCGGGAGTCCCACACGGCGAAGGCGAACATGCCGTTGAGCCGTTCGGCGACCGCTTCGCCCCACTCCAGGTAGCCGTGGAGCACCACCTCGGTGTCGCTGCGGGTCAGGAACCGGTGCCCCCGGCGGAGCAACTCGTCCCGCAGTTCGGTGTAGTTGTAGACCTCACCGCTGTAGGTGATCGTCACCGGGCCGTCGTCGGTGGGGACGACCATGGGCTGGGTGCCGCCCTCGATGTCGATGACCGCCAGTCTTCGATGGCCGAGCGCGGCGTGCCGGTCGAGCCAGGCGCCCGAGGCGTCCGGTCCCCGGCACGCCATCGTCTCCGTCATCGCGTCCAACTGCACGCGCTGCTGTGTCAGATCCCGGTCGTACGAGATCCAGCCGGTAATTCCACACATCGACTTGCCCTTCTTCTTCTCGAGTCCCGGTTCCGGCGCACCCGCTCAGGGTTGGCGGCGACTCGTACGCCAGGAGGAACCGTCGCGCTCGTAGCGCACCCTGCGGTGCAACCGGTCTTCCGGATCGGCCTGCCAGAACTCGACCGACGCCGGCTCCAGCAGGTAGCCCAGCCAGCTGTCCGGGCGGGACAGCGGAGCGCCTGCCCGGCCCAGCTCCCGGGCCCGCTCCCGCAGCGCGTCCTCGTCCAGCAGCGGCGCGCTCTGGTGCGAGGCCACCGACATCGGGAGCGCGGTGGGCGGCCGGGCGGCCCACAGGGCTTCGGACTCCTTGTCGGGCAGCGGGCGGGTCGGGCCGCTCACGCTCACCTGGCGGGCGGCCTCGCGCCAGTAGAGGACTCCCGAAGCCCAGCCCGTCTCGGCCAGTTCCCAGCCCTTGCGGCTGTCGGCGTGGGTGGCGAACACCAGTCCCGTACCGCGCACTTCGAGCACCTGCACGATCCGGTTGGAGGCGCGGCCGCGGGCGTCCGCGGTGGCCAGCGCCATCGCGCCCGGCTCGCGTACGGACTCCGAGACGGCGCCGTCGAACCAGGTCCGCAGCAGGTCCATCGGTTCGGCGGGCGGGGCGGAGAGCTCCTCGGCCACCCGCGGGCGGGACGATGTGCTCACGATGACTTCTCCATCCGTGCGAAGGCCAGGCCGCGGTCGACGAGTTCGCCGGAGTGGGCGCCTTCGACGATGGCCTCGACGTCGGTCATCATGCGGACGGTGGGCGGGTAGCCGATGAGTTCGGCGGCCCGGTTCGGCGGCATGGGCGCCGTCAGGTCGGCCGCGGAGTCCCAGAGCATCACCGCGCCCCAGCGGTCCGTCGCCGGGTCGGAGATCCAGAACTTCAGCCGGAGGCCGTGGATCTCCTCCCACGGGCCCACGCCCTCGTCACGCAGATAGACGCGTAGGGAGTCGATGGTCTGGTCGGACCCGGAGAGGTCCCACCAGGAGATGGTCGCCTTCATACGTTCAGTGCCTCCTCGGTCTCCATCAGGGGTGCGAGCAGCAGGGCGAGGACGCGTTCGCTGTCCTGGGTGAGCACGGATTCGATGTGGAACTGCACCGAGCCGAAGTGCGGCCCGCGCAGGGCGTGCACCTCGCCGGTGCCGGCGTCGAGGCTGACGTCCACCTCGCCGACGCCGGGGCACTGGAACTGCTCGGCCCGGGCGCGGGCGACGTAGGAGTTGTAGAAGCCGACCCGCTCCCGTGTCCCGAACAGGTCGATCTCGCGCTGGGTTCCCTGGTTCGGGGTCTCCCTGCGCACCAGTTCGAGGCCGAGGCGTCGGCACAGCAACTGGTGGCTGAGGCAGACGGCCAGGAACGGGATGCGCCGTTCCAGCAACTCGTCGATCGTCGCCGAGAGCCGGGCCATCCTGGGGTGGCCGTGTTCTCGCGGATCGCCCGGCCCGGGGCCCATGACGACGAGGTCGTGGTCGTCGAGGCGGTGGGGGGCGTCGTAGCCGCTGAGCTCCACGGTCAGCCCGATGGCGCGCAGTTGGTGGGCGAGCATCGAGCTGAAGGTGTCCTCGGCGTCGATGATCAGCGCCCGGCGGCCGTCCAGTACGGGATGCGGCTGTTCACGCGACGCGGCGTCGCTGAGCCAGAAGCCCGCGATCGTCTCGTTGCGTCTCTTCAGCGCCTCCTGGATCAGCGGGTGTTCGTCCAGCCGCTCGTCGGCGCCCAGCGCCGAGAGCACGCCCGCGGCCTTGGTCCGGGTCTCGGCGACCTCGGCCTCGGGGTCGGAGTGGCGGACCAGGGTCGCGCCCACGCCGACCTCCACATGGCCGCTGCCGTCGGTGTCCGAGGCGCGGATGTCCGCGGTACGGATGAGGATGGCCGAGTCCAGGGTGCGTTCGCCGGCGGCGTCGCGGCCGATGAGCGCGGCGACACCTCCGTAGTATCCGCGGCCGCCCGGTTCGTAGCGGGCGATCACCCGGCAGGCGTTCTCGATCGGGCTGCCGGTCACGGTGGGGGCGAACATCGTCTCGCGCAGGATGTCGCGGGGGTCGAGGTCGCTGTGCCCCTCGATGATGTACTCGGTGTGCGCGAGCCAGGCCATCTCCCGCAGGAACGGTCCCGTCACCCGGCCGCCGCCCCGGCAGACCCGGGCCATCATCTTCAGTTCCTCGTCCAGGACCATGTACAGCTCGTCGGTCTCCTTGCCGTCGGTGAGGAACTCCATGACCTCCGGGAGGACCGGTCCGGTGGGCGGGTAGCGGTAGGTGCCGCTGATCGGGGTCATCGCCGCGACGCCGCCCCGCAGGCTGATGTGGCGCTCGGGTGTGGCGCCGACGAAGGTCCGGTCGCCCGTGTGCACGATGAAGGTCCAGTAGGCGCCGCTCTCCCGGGTGAGCAGCCGGCGGAACAGGCTCAGGGCGCTGCGCGACGAGTAGCCGGTGATGGCGGTGACGAACGAGCGCTTGATGACGAAGTTGGAGCCCTCTCCGGTGCCTATCTCGTTGTCGAGGACGGCCCGGACCGTGTCGGCGTAGGCCTCGTCGTCGGTGGTGAACCGGCCGCCGGTCAGGGCGATCGGGTCGTCCGGGAGGGCCCTCAGCGCCTCGGGGACGGTGATCCGGCCCTGCTCGGTGACCGACATCGCCAGGAGCGGCGAGCCGTCCGCCACGGCGGCGAAGCCACGCTCGGTGATCTGCTGGTGGGGCACCAGGACCAGCGTCTCGTGCCGGGCCTCGCCGGGCGGGTCGATCCGGCCGGGGAGGCCCGGGATGTCGGCGAGCCGGGCCGGGGTGCTGACCTCGCCGAGCAGGATCTCCACCTGGTCCGGACCGACCGTCTCGGGGCGGTGCAGCAGGGCGAAGGGGCCCGGGTCGGCGCCCAGCACGTGGTCGAGCAGCCGCGTCGCGTTCATCGGAAGACCTCCTCGGTGGTGGTGACCACCGAGCAGCGAGCCGCGGCGTAGTCGAGGGCGAGCCGGTGGTGCCGGTCGGAGAAGTCGCCGACGGCGTCGGCGACCAGGAACGACTCGATGTCGTTGGTGAACGCTTCCAGGGCGGTCGCCATGACGCCGACGTGTGCGTACACGCCGCAGACGATCAGCTGGTCGCGGTCTTGTGCGCGCATCCGCGCCAGCAGGTCGGAGCGGAAGAACGCGCTGTAGCGCCACTTCGTGAGCACCTGGTCCGCCGGCCCGGGCGCGAGTTCGGCGACGATCTGCCGGTCGGCGGGGTCCACCTTCATGCCCGGCCCCCAGAAGTCCTTGAGCAGTCCGCGTTCCTCGTCGGTCATGCCGCCGGGCTGGGCGGTGTAGAAGACGGGGACGCCGAGGGCGGCACAGCGTTCCCGCAGCAGCGCGCAGTGGCGCACCAGCGGGTCGCGCACCGCCGGGGGGAACGGGGCGAGGAAGTAGCGCTGCATGTCGTGCACGAGCAGCGCCGCGCGGCGTGAGTCGGGTTTCCACTGGGCCCTGCCGATGGGCAGTTCGGCGGCCGTGGGCAGTGGATAGGCTGAGATGGGAGCTAGGCCGGGCACGGTTCGTCCTCCGCTCTGATCGTCATCGTCTGCGCCTGCCAGGCCGAGACCACCGACATCGCCTGACGAGGGTTGAGCCGCGGATCGCACAGCGTCGTGTAGTGCTCGCCGACCCCGCCGGCGCCCTCGGGGACGTCGGCGCATTCGGTCACCGCGTCGGGGGTGGTCTCCAGATGGATCCCGCCCGGTGTTCCCCCGGCCGTGCGGACGGCCGCCTGGAAGGCGGTGACCTCTGCGACGACCGTCTCCACGATCCGGGTCTTGCGGCCCTCGGCGGTGGTGACCGTGTTGCCGTGCAGGGGGTCGACCAGCCAGATCACCGGGTGTCCCGCGGCCCGCACCGCCCGGACCAGCGGCGGCAGCAGATCCGTGGTCGCGTCGGCTCCCATCCGGGCGATCAGGGTGAGCCGGCCCGGCTCCTTGCCGGGGTCGAGCCGCTCGCACAGCCCGATCAGTTCGGCGGCCGTCATGCGGGGTCCGACCTTGCAGGCGACCGGGTTCACCACGTCGGCCAGCAGGGCGACATGGGCTCCGTCGAGCTGGCGTGTCCGCTCGCCGATCCACGGCCAGTGCGTGGAGGTGAGCGCGAGCAGCCCCTGCCGGTCCCGGCGCAGCATCGGTATCTCGTAGTCGAGGAGCAAAGCCTCGTGGCTGGTCCACACCGCCGGGTCGACCCGCTGCCGCGGCGTCGGACAGAGGTGGGCCATGACCTGACTCGCCGCCCGGTAGCCCGTGAGCAGGCGCCAGGGGTCGGGCCGTCGTGCTTCCGCGTCCGGTTCCGGACCGTTCACCATATGGCCCCGGTAGACCGGGATCCTGACGCCGCCGGACAACTCGGTGTCCGCCGAACGGGGTTTGGCGTACTGACCCGCGATCCGGCCCACCCGCACCACGGGCTGACGCGTGATCGCGTTCATGGCGCCCGCCAGGGCGTCGAGGAGGCTCACCTTCCGCCGTACGTCGCCCGCGGTGCATTCCGCCGGGTCCTCCGCGCAGTCGCCCGCCTGCACCACCTGGGCCTGGCCGGCGGAGACTCGGGCGAGCAGACCGCGGAGCCTGATCAGCGATGCGGCGTCCACGAGCGGGGGCAGGTCCCCCAGCACGTCCCGGACCCGCTCGACCTCGGCCGGTTCCTCCCACTGGGGCTGCTGTCGCGCAGCCGGCGTCCGTAAAACTCCGAGCGAGGAGACATTCACGTTTACTCCAACCCTCCGACGTGCCGACACACCGCTGTCTGCGCATTGATCGGCCGAACTCCGGCCACCCATGACCGCTGATGAATTCCCATGGGTGGCCGGAGTTTCTCGGAGTCCCCTGTTTTCCGGCGCGGCAAATCAAACTCCCGTTGCGGGGCTGATTTCGCCGCGCCGGCCGAGCAGAAGGAAAAGGGACCGCCGAGATGGTCGGATCAGTGGTGTGTCGCCGTCGAATCGCCGTGGGGCGGATACGGGTTGTCCTGAACGTAGAGCCAGGTACCGTCGGGCTGCTCCTCGACGGTGTCGCAGAAGTTGCCGGTGAAGCTCTCGCGGGTGCCGTCCGCCGCGTCCTGAGCCAGGCTGTAGGTGCCCATGATGGCCGCCGTGCGGTTGCGCACCTTGCCGTCGGCCTGCTTCTCGCCGCCCGCCACCACGGTCTGGAGGGGGTTGACGGTCAGCACCGGGTTCAGCTTGAACCACTCGATGTAGAACGCCCGGATCTTCTTGTGACCCCTGACGATCGATCCGTCGTAATCGACGATCGCCGCATGCTTCTCGTGCAGCGCGATGATTCCGTCGATGTCCTTGGCCTGGATCCTCTCCCCCAGGAGTTTCAGCAGCTTGGTGGGATTCTTGGCCCCCGGCGCTTCAGCGTTCGCCGACGACGTGGTGGAAGTAGCCTTGCTCGCGGCGACCGACTCCGCCTGAATGAAGGTCGGTCCGGCTATACCGGCGGCCGTCAGAACAATGGCCGCGGCAGCGATCGGCAGCGTGTGCTTGAGTTTACTCATGACATCTCCCCCAGACTGGAGATGGCAACAGGTGGATACAACGCACCTACGGCGTTGACCCCGCCGGCTGGCCCCCATTTACCATCCCGCCCCCTTGATGACCGTCATACAACAGTCCGGAACCAGCCCCTGTCAACGTTCCCGGAAAGGCAGAGGGCGCGAGGTGTTATTCGATTCGCCCGGACCCGGAAGCGGAATCCCGACCGCCCGCGATGACCTGTGATTATCGCCGATCTCGGAACATCTTCCGCAGGGGCCCGGGGAGCGGCTCGGCAGCGACCGACGACCGACAGACCCACCCTTTGCCAGCCAACCAGCCCTGGTTTAAGGCGACTTGGGGTGCTTTGCTCAGGCCGAGACCACTCGGTTGTGATCAGCGTCACACATGGACCCGCAGGCGGGCGATCACCGTGAGTGAAGCGCTTTCGGTGTCCCGGGGCGCCGACGAATGAAGATCAAGGAGGGCGGGATTCCGCTCTCACCGGGAAAACGGACCCACCCGGGGAGGCGAAACCCGGGCCGTGGAAAACCCTCATGAAATTCCGCCACCTAGAGCCTTTCCGGCCGACCGGGGACCGATTATCGACCACACATTGTCATGCGCACGAAATACATTCGTCAGGCATCGAAAGGCGATCGCCCAGGTCACCGCCGCGGCACCCCGGTCACCGCCGCAGCAGCGTGACCACCGCCGCTCCGCCGAGGCCGATGTTGTGGGCGTGGGCGGTCCGCGCGCCGGGGACCTGGCGCCGGCCCGCCTCGCCGCGCAGCTGCCAGGTCAGCTCGGCGGCCTGGGCCAGCCCGGTCGCGCCCAGCGGGTGCCCCTTGGAGATCAGCCCGCCGGACGGGTTCACCACCCACCGCCCGCCGTACGTGGTCGCCCCGGACTCGACGAGCTTGCCGGACTCCCCCTCCCCGCACAGGCCCAGCGCCTCGTAGGTGAGGAGTTCATTGATGGAGAAGCAGTCGTGCAGCTCGATCACGTCGAGGTCGCCCGGGCCGAGGCCGGAGGCCGCGTACACCTGCTGGGCGGCGGCCCGCGGTCCCGGGGCAGGCCGAGGATCCGCTCGGCGACGACGTTGAGCTGGATCTGGGTGGTGCCGCCCGCGATGGTCAGGCAGCGGGACATCAGAAAACCGTGGAGGGCCCGCTCCCCCGCGGCCGGTTCGTCCACGGCGCCGTCCGGGCCGAGGAGTTCGAGGGTGAGTTCGGCGACCTTCTGCTGGTGGACGGTCTGGACGAGCTTGCGCACCGAGGCCCCGGCGCCCGGTTCGAGGCCGGAGACCTGCTGGAGGGTGGTGCGCAGCCCGATGCAGGCGAGCGCGTGTGCTTCGGCGGCGAGCGCGCCGATCCGGGTACGGGTCACGTCGTCGGTCTCCGCCGAGCGGGCGATCAGCGCTTCGAGCCCGCTGTCGAAGGTCATCTGGTCGGCCATGTGGACGCGTTCGTTGCCGAACGTGTTGCGGGCGACCCGCCAGCCGCCGCCGACCTCGCCGACGACGGCGTCGGCGGGGAGGAGCACGTCGTCGAAGTAGACCTCGTTGAAGAGGGATGCGCCGGTGATCTCCTTCAGCGGCCGGATGTCGATGCCCCGGGCCCTCCTCATGTCGACCAGGAAGTAGGTCAGCCCGCGGTGCTTGGGCGCGTCCGGGTCGGTGCGGGCCAGCAGGATGCCGTGGTCGGCGGTGCGGGCGGCGCTCGTCCAGACCTTCTGCCCGGTGATCCGCCACCCCTCACCGGTCCGTACGGCACGGGTGCGCAGCGCGGCGAGGTCGGATCCGGCCTCGGGCTCGGAGAAGAGCTGGCACCACTGGAGGTCCCCGCGCAGGGTGGCCGGCAGATAGCGCTCGCGCTGCTCCTTCGTCCCGTACGCGATCAGGGACGGCACCACCCAGGTGGCGATGGACAGGTCGCTGAGGCGGATGCCCTGTTCTCGCAACTCCTGCTGGATATCCAGTTGTTGTACGGGCCCGGCGTCCAGCCCGTACGGGGCGGGGAGGTGCGGGGCCGCGTAGCCGGTGGCGGCGAGGACGCGGCGGGCCTCGCGGGGCGCGAGGCCCCGGGCGGCGGCGAGGTGGGGGCGGGCCTCGGCGCGGTGACGGGCGGCCTCGGCGGGCAGCTCCAGGGCGAGTTCGCGGCGGGCCCCGGCCTCGGCGAGGCGGACGGCGCGCAGCCGGTGGGCGCCGGCGGGGCCGAGGAGCTGACGGGCGAGGACGGCCCGGCGCAGCTGGAGGTGGGCGTCGTGCTCCCAGGTGAAGCCGATGCCGCCGAGGATCTGGATGGCGTCCTTGGCGCAGGTGTGGGCGGCCTCGGGCGCGGTGGCGGCGGCGAGCGCGGCGGTGAGCCCACGGGCGGGCCCCTGAATCCCCGGCCTCCTCGTCGGCTGCGCGGGCCGCGTCCCAGGTCAGGGCGCGGGCCTGTTCGAGGCGGACGAGCATGTCGGCGAGAGGTGCTTGACCGCCTGGAACGCCCCGATGGGCCGCCCGAACTGTTCGCGTGCGGCGGCGTGTTCGACGGCGGTGTGCAGGCTCCGGGCGGCGGTGCCGCAGGCGTCGGCGGCGAGGAGAACGGCGGCGAGGTCGCGGACGAGCGCGGGGTCGTCTGTCCGCACGGCCCGGCGCTCCGGTACGTGAACGGCGTCGGCGCGCACCTCGGCGGTGGGCCGGGTCGGGTCGACGCTGCGGTGCGGGCGCACGGTGAGCCCCTCGGCCCCGGCGTCCACGAGGAACCAGCGCTCGCCGTCGGGCGTGGCGGCGGGCAGCAGGAGCAGGTCGGCCGCGTCGGCGCTCAGGACGGGCGGGGCCGTGCCGTCGAGCCGGTGGCCGCCCTCGGCGGGGGTGGCGGTGAGGGTGCCGGGGGTGAGGGCGAGGGCGGCGGTACGCGTCCCGGCAGCGATGGTCCGGAGCAGGTCGCCGGTGCCCGGGCCGCCCGCCCGCCCCAGCACCGCGCCCGTCAGCACCGTCGCGAGGTACGGCCCGGGCAGCGAGGCGTACGCGGCCTCCTCCAGGACCACCGCGAGGTCGAGGAGGCCCCCGCCGCCGCCTCCGTACGCCTCGGGCAGATGGATGCCGGTGAGCCCCTGCTCGGCGAGCGCCTTCCCGTGGGCGGGGCGTACGCCGGCGGCGGCCGGGCTCCCCGCGTCGAGGAGTTCGCGCACCTCACCGGGGGGTGCGGCGCGGGCCAGCCACCCCCGTACGGAGTGCGCCAGCGCGCGGTGCTCCTCGGTGATCCCGACGCCGCTCCCGATGCCCGTGCGGACACCTGTGCCGATGCCTGTGCCGATGCCCATGCGCGTCTCCGCCGGTCGCAGCCACTGGAACGACGCAAGAGTAGAACACGTTTCAATGTGACGGAAGGTCAGAAGAAGGGTCGGTCCGAGCCGGAATAGAAGGGCCACCCAGAAGCGTTCACCCTGCACACACTTGGGGGGAGCCCGGGTGACCGACGGCTGCCCGGGAGGCCCCACGCATGCGACGGACGCGACAGACACGGCACATACAGGAGCTTCCCGAGCCGCCGAAAGCGCGGCGTTCCGGCGGCATCGTGCCCGTCCTCGCCTTCGCGGGCATCACCGTCGCGGTCATGCAGACCCTGCTCGTCCCGGTCATCAAGGACCTGCCGGTCCTGCTCGGCACCGACCCGGCCAACGCCACCTGGGTGATGACCGCCACCCTGCTCGCGGGCGCCGTCTCCACCCCGATCATGGGCCGGCTCGGCGACCTCTACGGCAAGCGCCGCATGCTGCTCGCCTCGCTGGCCGTCATGGTGATCGGCTCGCTGATCTGCGCGTCCACCGACGACCTGGTCGTGATGATCACCGGCCGTGCGCTCCAGGGCTTCGCCATGGGCGCGATCCCGCTCGGCATCGGGATCATGCGCGACGAGCTGCCGCGCGAGAAGCTCGGTTCGGCGATGGCGCTGATGAGCTCCTCCATCGGCGTGGGCGGCGGGCTCGCGCTGCCCGCCGCCGCGCTGGTCGCCCAGCACGCCGACTGGCACGCGCTGTTCCTCGGGTCGGCCGGGCTCGGCGTCCTCGCGATGGTGCTCACGTACACCCTCGTCCCCGAGCCGCCGCTGCGCGCCCCCGGTTCCTTCGACCTCCTCGGCGCCCTCGGCCTCTCGCTCGGCCTGGTCCTCCTCCTGCTGCCGGTCACCAAGGGCAGCGACTGGGGCTGGACCGCGGCGCCGACCCTCGGACTGCTCGCCGCGTCCGTGGTCACCCTGGTGCTGTGGGGCCTGTTCGAACTGCGCACCCCGGCGCCGCTGGTCGATCTGCGCACCACCGCCCGCCGCGAGGTGCTGCTCACCAACCTCGCCTCGATCATGGTCGGGGTCGCCTTCTACGCGGTCTCCCTGGTACTGCCGCAACTGCTACAGCTGCCCACGTCGACCGGTTACGGGCTCGGCCAGTCCATGGTGGTCGCCGGCCTCTGCGTGGCCCCGCTGGGCGTGACGATGATGTTCGTCGCCCCGCTGTACGCCCGGATCTCGGCCCGCCGCGGCCCCAAGGCCACGCTGATGCTCGGCATGCTGGTCATCGCGATCGGTTACGGGGCCGGGCTCGGCCTGCTCTCCGCCGCCTGGCAGACCGTGCTGATCGCGGTGGTGCTCGGCGCGGGCATCGGCCTCGCCTACTCCTCGCTGCCCGCCCTGATCATCGGGGCCGTCGACGCGTCGGAGACCGGCGCGGCCAACGGCCTCAACACCCTGATGCGCTCGATCGGCACGTCGGTGTCGAGCGCGGTGATCGGCATGGTGCTGGCCAACACCTCCGTGACGATGGGATCGGTGCAGGTGCCGTCCATGGAGGGCTTCCGGATCTCGTTCCTGATCGCCACGGGCGCGGTGCTGATCGGCCTGGTGCTGGCGGCGTTCCTGCCCTCGCAGCGGCCGTCCGGGCACCCGGTGCTCCTGGCGAGCAGCGCGGACGACGCGCTAGCGGCCGCGGTCAGCGCACCGGAGCGTCGAACCGCGGCGCCGTCGTGAGCAGCTGGGACACCTCGGACCCCGGCGCGAGCTCCTGAGGCTCGGCCGCGCGGGAGAACAGCCGGGCGGGCCGGGCGCCCTGGACGTGGGCCCGGTCCTCGTCGACGCGGAGCCAGGAGCCCTCGCGCAGCCCGAGCACGGGTACGTCGTTCTCCTCCAGGAACTCGGTGAGCCGCTCCTCGCGGGTCTCGCCCTTGTGCGTGCTCTCGGGGTCCGGGTCCAGATAGTGCGGGTTGATCTGGAACGGGACCAGGCCCAGCGTCTCGAAGGACGGCGGCTGCACGATGGGCATGTCGTTGGACGTGCGCAGGGTCGGGGCGGCCATGTTGGTCCCCGCGCTCGCGCCCATGTAGGGCAGCCCGTCCCGTACGGCGTCGCGCACGGCCTCGCGCAGGCCCGTGCGGTAGAGGGCGCTGAGCAGCCGGAAGGAGTTGCCGCCGCCGATGAACACGGCCTCGGACGCGGCGAGTTCGGCGACCGGGTCGGTGTTCTCGTGGACGCCGCGCACGGTGATGCCGGACGGCTCCAGGGCCTCGCGGACCCGTGCGGTGTACGCGGTGTGGTCGGCGAGGGCGTACGGGACGAAGGCGAGTCGCGCGTTCGTGGGGAGGAACGCGGTGACGGTGTCCAGGGCGTGTTCCAGGTAACCGCAGCCGTACTGGGTGGAGTTGGAGAGCAGAAGCAGATTCACGGGGTTCCTCGGGTACGTCGGTTGCTTCGGGTACGTCGGTCAGGTGGTGCGGGGCTGCCGGGCGCGGGACTTCGGCCGCTGCGGCGGGTGGGTGAGACGCTGCTCCAGCAGTTGGGCCGCGTGGCGCAGCGCGTCGAGCCGGTCATCGGGCGCCCCCTGGAAGCGGTCCTCCCCGCCGCCGAGGCTGAGACTTCCGTACGGCTCGCGCCCCAGGAACACCGGTACGGCGACGGTGGCGATCCCGGTGTCGTACTCACCGACCGTCCAGGCGTAGCCCTGGGCCCGGATCCTGATGAACTCCGCAAGGCCTTCACCCACCTGGGCATCCGCTGCTTCGGCTTCAAGGGCCTGAAGCTCCCGCACGACCTGGACTGCGGCCGCCTCTTCCACGGGGTGGACGAGCGCGTCCCGCTGGAGGGCCTGCGCTTCGGCGTCCGCGTCATGACCCGACTCTGGCAGAGCTGCTGACCCCGAGGGCGGTTCCGCCGGGGACCGCCCGGACCCGGGCTCACCCCACGTACGCCCCCGCCGACCCCTTCGGCGGGGGCGTACGGCACGATGAGTCGCCGCCCCAGCCGTCGTAGGCACCCCGCCCCACCTGGAGGAACCTCGTGACCGCCACCGCGTTCTCTGCCCGGCCCGAGCCGGAGATCCTCGCCGCGTTCGAGGCCGCCAAGGGCTTCATGCCGGTCCACGAGGGCCTCGCCCTGTACGCCGCCGCCACCGAGGCCGGCGCGCTCGGGCTGCCGCTGCTGGAGGTCGGCACGTACTGCGGGCGCTCCGCCATCCTCCTCGCGGACGTGGCGCGGGCCGCCGGGGTGAGCGCGCTCACGGTCGACCACCACCGGGGCAGCGAGGAGCAGCAGCCCGGCTGGGAGTACCACGACCCGAGCGTGGTGGACCCGGAGGTCGGGCTGATGGACACCCTGCCGACGTTCCGCCGCACGCTGCGCCGGGCCGGCCTGGAGGACCACGTGGTGGCGCTCGTCGGGCGTTCCCCGCAGGTCGCGGCCGTGTGGAGCGGACCGCTCGGGCTGGTCTTCATCGACGGCGGCCACACCGACGAGCACGCGAACGCCGACTACGAGGGCTGGGCCCCGCATGTCGCCGAGGGCGGGCTGCTGGTGATCCACGACGTGTTCCCCGACCCGGCCGACGGCGGGCAGGCCCCGTACCGGATCTACCGGCGGGCGCTGGCCTCCGGGGCGTTCACCGAGGTGTCGGTGACGGACTCGCTGCGCGTGCTGCGCCGCACCGGGGCCGGAATCTGAGCCGCCCGGTCGCCGCACGGAGGCCGGGATCCGAGCCGCCCGGCAGCCGCACGGAGGCCGGGATCCGAGCCGCCCGGACGGCCGGGTGGGTAGCATCGCCGCGTGCCGTACGACGACAGCCCTCCCCCCACCCGCCGCGCCCGGCCCCTGACCGTGGCCGCCGCACTGGCCGCCGTATGCCTGACCGCCGCC
>NZ_JBHXJG010000102.1:0-24697 GCF_042723425.1 Streptomyces sp. NPDC058375
GGCCCCCGCCCTGGGGCCCCGGCCCCCCGCCCCCGCTCCCCCCCCGCGCCCGGGGCGCCGGGGTCCCGGGTGGCGCTGTTTTCGCTGCGTGGTCGTCGCCGCCGCCGTTCTCGGCGGCGCGGCCGGTCTGATCGCGATGAAGTACGGGGAGGGCTCGGACAACCCGGCCGGCGCGAGCGGCGGTACGGCCGCCGGCAGCACACCGTCCGCGCCCCGCACCACCCCGGAGCCCACCGCCCCCGCATCGGAGATACCCGACGGCTGGCACCGGGTCGACGACCCGGCAGGGTTCAGCCTCGTCGTGCCCGAGGGCTGGGAGCGTCAGGTGAACGAGGGCCAGATCGACTACACCCCCGACGACGGGGCCCACCGCATCCGCATCAGCGTCGACCCGGATCCGGACTTCGACCATCCGTATCTGCACATGGAGAACATGGAGGAGCAGCTCTCCACGCGGCTGCCGGGCTACCAGCGGATCGGGATGGAGAAGAACACCTTCCGCGACCGGCCGGGCGCTCTCTGGGAGTTCACCTGGAACGAGACCAAGGACCACGCGGGGCCCCGGCACGGGATCGACCAGATGTACTACGGCGGTCCCGGCGGCCCCGAGTACGCGCTGTATCTGACCGCCCCGCAGGAGGGCTGGGAGGCCAGCCGGGAGAAGTTCGACATCATGCTGCGCAGTTGGCGCGCCCCGCAGACGCAGCAGTGAGGGCGAGCGGTTCAACAGGCCCCAGGCGTAGCGACCCGATGCCCCGCCCGGGTCGCCGTAAGGTCACGGCTCCGTACCCGCTGACCTGCCCCGGTGGTGCCGAACCCGGCACGTGAACCAGGATGGGGCGCATGACAGATCACGGGGGACGGGCCGACGAGCCCACCAGCTACGGACTCCAGCCACCGCACGCTCCGGGCGGATTCGGGGTGCCGCATCCCGCGCCCCAGGCGCACATTCCCTCCCCGACCGTCCCGGCGAGCGCCCCGGACAGCGCGGCGAACCGGCTGATCGGCGGGCGCTACCGGCTGCTCGCCCGGCTCGGGCACGGCGGGATGGGCACGGTGTGGCGGGCCCACGACGAGGCCGTCGACCGCGAGGTGGCCGTCAAGGAGCCGCGCGTACCGGACCACCTCGGCGAGCGTGAACACCACAACGTGCACCAGCGCATGCAGCGCGAGGCGCGGGCCGCCGCCCGGATCGGCCACCCCTCGGTCGTCACTGTTCACGACGTGGTCTTCGAGGACGGCAGGCCGTGGATCGTGATGGAGCTGGTGCGCGGCCAGTCGCTCGGCGACCGTCTCCAGGAGGGCACCCTTGACCCGCGCGAGGCGGCCCGGATCGGTATCGCGGTGCTGGACGCCCTGACGGCCGCCCACGCGAAGGACGTTCTGCACCGGGACGTCAAGCCGGACAACATCCTGCTCGGCACCGGCGACCGGGTCGTCCTGACCGACTTCGGCATCGCCTACGTCGAGGGCGAGCAGCGGCTCACCGAGACCGGCGCGTTCGTCGGCTCGCCGGAATACATCTCACCGGAGCGGGTCCTCGGGCGGCAACCCGGACCGGCGTCGGACCTGTGGTCGCTGGGCGTCGTGCTGTACGCGGCGGTCGAGGGGATGTCCCCGTTCCGCCGTTCGCACACCCCGGCCACCCTCCAGGCCGTGCTGGAAACCGAACCGCAGGTGCTCTCCCAGCAGAGGTCGGGAGGGCTGGGCCCGCTCGTGATGCAGTTGCTCCGCAAGGACCCGGCCCAGCGCCCGCCGGCCGCCGAGGTCCGCCGAGTCCTCCAGCAGATCGCCGCCCCACCGCCGCCCCCGGCGCCGGTCACCTCGGACATCACCAGGCAGAACGTCAGCGGCCCCGGCTGGAGAAGGTGGCTGCTGCCGCCGGCCTTCCACGGCAACCGCCCCGCCCAGCTCGCCGTCGGCGGCGGCGTGCTGGTGGTGGTGCTGGCGCTCGTCCTCACCCTGGTCAACCCGTTCCAGGGCGACGAACCGCCCGAAGGATGGCTGGTCCGGACCGAGACGGAAGTGCTGTCGGCGGACGTGGCGGTGCCCAGCGACTACAAGCGGACCGAGGGGGACGACGCCGACATGGTCACCTACGCGGACCCGAGCGGCGTCTTCGAGATCACCTTCTGGCACCGGGTGACCGAGGCAGGCGACGAGAGCCCGGGCGCCGACGCCAAGGCGCGCAAGGCCGACTACGAGAAGGGAGGGGAGAACACGACGAGCATGGAGGATGCCGTCGTGAAGGACCACGCCCTCACGTACCAGGGGCGTGCGGCGACCGAGATGGACACCGAGTTCACCCCCTACGGCGCGACCGAGGACGATCCGATCCGCTACCGCTTCCGGGAGCTGCTGATCCCCCGCGAGAAGAAGACCGACCCCTACTGGCACGTCCGGGTAGAGATGCCGGCGGACGGACAGGCGAAGAAGGACGGGACAGCGATCTTCGACGAGGTGAAGGCACACTTCAAGATTCGCGGTTCCTGAGCCCCCGAGCCCGACCGCCGCCACGCGGCCCGCTGCATAGCCACTGATCAGCGGTTATGTCGCCAGTGATCACTGGCTCGGTCAAGGCGGCGGTCCCGGGCCCTTGGCGGGTCCTGTGAAAAACTGTTACCGACGGGTACCCAAAGGCTCCGGCTGGACATACTCTCGGCCCCATGACGGACTCGCAGGCCCCTGACGCCCCTCTCGGTACGAACCCCGTGGCGGTCGCCCCCGCCGGGGTGCGCACGGCCGCCGACGTGGTCACCCCCGAGGTGATCGCCCAGCTGACCCGCGGGGTCGTCGGGTCGGGCCGAACGGCCAACCACACCCCCTTCACCGGGGAGAAGCTGGCCGACCTGCCCGAGTCCACCCCCGAGGACGTGGCCACCGCCTTCGACCGGGCCCGCGCCGCCCAGCCCGTCTGGGCCGCCGTCCCCGTACGGCAGCGGGCCGCCGTCCTGCTGCGCTTCCACGACCTCGTCCTCAGCCGCCAGTCCGAGGTCCTCGACCTCATCCAGCTGGAGACCGGCAAGGCCCGTCTGCACGCCCACGAGGAGGTGCAGGCCGTTGCCGTCGCCGCCCGCCACTACGGGCGCAAGGCGGCCTCCTACCTCAAGCCCCGCCGCCACACCGGCGTCGTCCCGACCCTCACCAAGGTCACCGAACTGCGCCAGCCGCGCGGCGTCGTCGGCCAGATCGCCCCCTGGAACTACCCGCTGGAGCTGTCCGTGGGCGACGCGCTGCCCGCGTTCGTCTCCGGCAACGCCGTCGTCATGAAGCCGGACACGGAGACCGCGCTCACCGCGCTCTGGGCCCGTGACCTCCTCATCGAGGCCGGACTTCCCGCCGAGGTCTTCCAGGTCGTGCTGGGCGAGGGGCCCGTCGTCGGCCCCGAGGTGGTCAGCCGCGCCGATTACGTCTCCTTCACCGGCTCCACCCGCACCGGCCGCGAGGTCGCCGTCGGCGCGGCCTCCCGGCTGGTCGGCGTCTCCCTGGAGCTCGGCGGCAAGAACGCGATGCTCGTCCTCAAGGACGCCGACGTGGAGAAGGCCGCGGCGGGAGCCGTCCGCGCCTGCTTCTCCTCCGCCGGACAGCTCTGCATCTCCATCGAGCGGCTGTACGTCCACGAGTCGATCGCCGACGACTTCGTGCAGCGGTTCGCCACCCGGACGAAGGCCATGCGGCTCGGCAACTCCCTCGCGTACGGGGCCGACATGGGCTCCCTCGTCGGCGAACGCCAGCTGGAGACGGTCACCCAGCACGTCGCCGAGGCCGTCGAGAAGGGCGCGACCCTCGTCGCCGGCGGCGTCGCCCGCCCCGACATCGGCCCGCTGTTCTACGAGCCCACCATCCTCGACGGCGTGGAGGCCCCGATGGCCGTCTGCACCGAGGAGACCTTCGGTCCGGTCGTCGCGATCTACCGTTTCAGCGACGAGGACGAGGTGATCGCGCAGGCCAACGCCACCCCGTACGGCCTCAACTCCAGCGTCTGGACCACCGACTCCAGGCGCGGCCACGAGGTCGCCGCCCGGCTGCGCACCGGCACCGTCAACATCAACGAGGGGTACGCCCCCGCCTACGGCAGCGTCCAGTCCCCGATGGGCGGCATGAAGGAGTCCGGCCTCGGCCGGCGGCACGGCTCCGAGGGCATCCTCAAGTACACCGAGGCCCAGACCGTCGCCCAGCAGCGGCTGATCCCGCTCGCGCCCGCCTTCGGGATGGACGACGAGAAGTACGCCGCGTTCATGACGGGGAGCCTCAAGGCGATGAAGGCATTCCGGCTGCGCTGAGGCCTCGCAGCCCGCCCCTTTCGTACCGATTCCGTTCCGAGGAGTGCCATGTCCCAGGACAGCCCTGCCCAGAAACAGGCCGTGAGCCAGGATCCGGCGATCCCTGTCCCGGCGATCCCTGTCCCGGCCGAGGACGACGCCGCGTACGACTACGACGTCCTGGTCGTCGGATCGGGCTTCGGGGGCGCGGTGTCGGCGCTCCGGCTCAGCGAGAAGGGCTACCGCGTCGGCGTCCTGGAGGCGGGCCGCCGCTTCACCCCCGGCACGCTCCCCAAGACCTCCTGGGACCTGAAGAACTACCTCTGGGCCCCCGCCCTCGGTCTCTTCGGCCTCCAGCGCATCCACCTTCTCGGCAACGTCATGGTGCTCGCCGGGGCCGGGGTCGGCGGCGGGTCGCTCAACTACGCCAACACGCTGTACGTGCCGCCCGCCCCGTTCTTCGAGGACCGCCAGTGGGCCTCGATCACCGACTGGCAGGACGAGCTGAAGCCGTACTACGACCAGGCCCGCCGGATGCTCGGGGTCCGCCTCAACCCGACCATGACCCCCTCCGACATCCACCTGAAGGCCGTCGCCGAGACCATGGGCGTCGGCGACACCTTCCACATGACCCCGGTCGGCGTCTTCTTCGGCGACGGCAAGGACGCCGACGGCACCGCGAGGGCCAAGGCCGGCGGCACCGTCCCCGACCCGTACTTCGGCGGCGCGGGCCCCGACCGCAAGGCCTGCACCGAGTGCGGCGAGTGCATGACGGGCTGCCGCCACGGCGCGAAGAACACCCTCAACGAGAACTACCTCCACCTCGCCGAGCGGGCCGGAGCGGTCATCCACCCGATGACCTCCGTCGTCGCCGTCACCGACGACCCCGAGGGCGGCTACCGGGTCCTCACCGTCCCCACCGACCGCCGCCGCAAGGCCAGGCCGACGAAGCTGCGCGCCCGCAAGGTCGTCATCGCCGCCGGAACGTACGGCACCCAGACCCTGCTGCACACCATGAAGGACCGGGGTCTGCTGCCCCGGCTCTCCGCGAGGCTCGGTGAGCTGACCCGTACCAACTCCGAGGGCCTTGTGGGCGCCCAGACCAGCGACCGCCGCTACCGCAAGAAGCACGGCACCGCCAAGGCCGACTTCACCCGGGGCGTCGCGATCACCTCGTCGATCCACCCCGACGACAACACCCACATCGAGCCCGTCCGCTACGGCAAGGGCTCCAACGCCATGGGGGCGCTGACGGTCCTCCAGGTCCCCTACGGCGCCCACCGGGTGCGCGGCTGGATCACCAACATGGTCAAGCACCCCACTCTCGCCGCCCGTTCGCTCTCCAACCGCCGCTGGTCCGAGCGCACCATCATCGGACTGGTCATGCAGTCGCTGGACAACTCCCTCACCACGTACCGCAAACCGGGCGGCATCGGGAAGGGCCTGCTCACCGCCCGCCAGGGCCACGGCGCCCCCAACCCGACGCAGATCCCGGAGGCGACCCTCGGCGCCGGCCTGCTCGCCGAGGAGATCAACGGCTTCGCCGGGTCCAACGTCGGCGAGCTGATGGGCACTCCGCTCACCGCCCACTTCCTGGGCGGCTGCCCGATCGGCGCGAGCGCGGAGGAGGGCGTCATCGACGCGTACCACCGCCTCTACGGTCACCCCGGCATCAGCGTCGTCGACGGCTCCGCGGTCTCCGCCAACCTCGGCGTCAACCCCTCCCTGACCATCACCGCCCAGGCCGAGCGCGCGATGTCGCTGTGGCCCAACAAGGGCGAGGCGGACCCGCGCCCGGAGCAGGACGCGGCCTACGAGCGGCTCACCCCGGTCGAACCGCTCGCGCCCGCCGTGCCGAAGGACGCGTTCGGCGCGCTGAGGCTGCCGTTCCTGGGGATCCCCGTGGTGCCGCCGAAGGGGACGGCGGAGGCCGGGGCGGATGTGAAGGGCGTCGGGAACACCCCCGTACCCAATCCGTGATCTTGGGGAGGGCAACTGTTCGGGGAGCTGTGCGGTCCAACCCGTACCGCGACAACTGTCACAGCAGTCACACAGCTCCTGCCGAGTCCCAGAGGTCACCGATGACACGTCCCACCCCGAGAACCGTGCTGCACCGCGCAGTCGGCTCGTTCGCCGCCGCAGGCCTGCTCGCCGCGGCCTCGCTCGCCGGGGCGGCCGCCCCGGCACAGGCCGCGGACACGCCGGTGTTCACGTTCGGCGGCCCGGCCGAGACGGCCCTGCACCCGTACCCGGCGAGCGGCAAGCCGAAGTCCTCCACGGTCGGGATCACCCTCAACAACCCGTCCGAGGACGAGGAGAACGGCGGCTTCGGCGGCGACTTCACCCTCACCTTCGACCTCAGCGGCGTCGCGGGCGTCGCCGACGTGAAGTTCGACGGCGAGGCCAACCCGGACTGCAAGGTCACCGGTACGAAGGCCGTCTGCGAGGACTGGGGCATCTGGCCCGGCCTCCAGGGCGCGGCCGACCTCGTCGTCACCGCCGCCGACGGCAGCGAGAACGGCGACACCGGCACGATCAAGGTGACCGGCCAGGCGGACGGCGCCACCTTCACGCCGTTCACCACCCGGCTCACGGTCGGCGGCCCCGACCTCGTGATGGAGCGACTGCCGCTCAAGACGGAGCTGACCCCGGGGGAGAAGCAGCAGGCCCCGATCACCTTCGCCAACCGCGGCACCCGGGACGCCGACGGCGTCCTGCTCACCCTGCGGTACTCACGCGGCCTGGACATCCCGCAGCGCTACTCCAACTGCGAGTACACCGTGGACGACCCGGGCCGGCCGGACTTCGGTTCGACCACCGCGCTCTGCTCCGTCGAAGGAGCCTTCGAGGCGGGCGCGACGTACACGCTGGCGACTCCGCTGACGCTGGAGGCCACCGAGCGCGCCTACTACGACACCTTCCTCTACCGCATCCAGGAGGACAGCGCCGCCCAGCGCACCGCCCAGCGTGCGGGCGCCCCCTTCGAGCGGGGCACCGGCGGCGTGCTGAAGGCCGTCCCGGTGAAGCAGGGCGCCGCGGCCCGGAGCGCCGACCTCGACCCCTACGACAACCAGCAGGAGGCCGACTTCCGCACGGAGAACACGGCCGACTTCGTGGCGTACGGCGACCAGGTGGCCGGGTCCGAGGGCTCCTTCGTCACGGCCGACCTCGGCTTCCGCAACGAGGGCCCGGCGTGGATCGGCCACATCCGCTCCGGCGAGGACGTCGCCACCGTCGACTTCACCGTCCCCCAGGGCGCCTCGGTCGCGACGAAGCCGGAGAGCTGCCGCGCGGTCACGGCCGACGGTCAGTACCGCGAGAACCAGAACACCCCCGCCCCGCGCTACTTCTGCAACACCTCGATGACCGTGCGGGACGGTGGCGGCCTCGACCTGCGCTTCGAGCTGCGGATCGACAAGGCCATGGTCGGCGCGAGCGGCGCGGTGAGCGTACGCAACACCTTCCTGAAGAACCCGAAGCTGCCGTTCGACCCGAAGCCCGCCAACAACACGGCCTACCTGATCCTGAACGGTGAGGGCGACGGCTCCGACTCCGGCGGTGCGACGGAGGGCGGCGACGGCGGCTCCGGCGAGCCGTCCACCCCGCCGACCTCGGCCCCGGACCCGGAGGAGAGCCCGTCCGGCACCTCCGGCTCCTCTGCGTCCACCACGTCCGGAGGCTCCTCGGCGGGCACGGCCGGGGGCTCCGGCGGCGGACTCGCCTCGACGGGATCGGTCGCCCTGATCGCCTCGGGCACGGCGGCCGCGGCGCTGGCGGCGGGCCTGGTGCTGTTCACGGCGGCACGGCGACGGGCCGCGCGCCACAGCTGAGACGCCGGGAGCGGAGGGCGGCGGAGGAGGGAGCGGGCCTCCGCCCGGATGGGTTCCGATGCGGCCGACCCGGGCGTCCCCGGGATCGGCCGCATATGGGGTGACCGGGCTGCTGTCCCCTGCGGACCGGTCACATACGCCGGGTCGTGGTCCCACGACGCACCTGCAGTACGTCACACTCCCCGGCGGAGCCACGCGTGGTTTCCTACCGATGCCGCCCCTGGTTGGCACGGACACCGGGACCAACGAAGGCACCGCGCCCCTGGTCACGCGCCGTACGGGTGAGACGGACCCCGAACGCAGATACGGCCCGTCTCCGGCAAGCGGAGAACCGTTCCCTCGAAGGGTCTTCCGGGGGCCTCACACCCGCCCGCGGCACAGCTCCAGGAGCGTCATCGCCAGCGCGGTGCCCGGCTTGCCCAGCGCGTCCCTGTAGTGGCCGAGCACGGCGGTCTCGCGGGAAAGGTTGACCCGGCGGCCGCCGGAGGTGATCCGGGCCTGCTGGATCACCGCCGATACGGCCATCCGTTCCTGGACGAGACCGATGATCCGGTCGTCGAGGGCGTCGATGCGCTCGCGGGCGCCGCCGATCAGGGCGGCGGCCTCGTCGGTGTGGGCGCCGGTGGCGGTGGTCGTGTCCGTGGCGGTGGTGGTGCTGCTCATGGTGGTGACTCCCGGTGGGTCGGTGGGCGAGGGCCCCCGGGGCTACGGACCCGGACACGCGAGACGCCCCGGGCCTGATGGCCCGGGGCGCCTGGAACGTTGCTTGTCAGTAGCTCAAGCAGCACGACCATGGCAGCCGGCGGGCCGGATGCCATAGGTAAAGACGAAGATCGTGTGCTGACGCATGGGCACAGTATGGCCCCGCTCCCACCGCCCCGACAAAACGCCGCCCGGATCCTGAGACGCGGAGCCCCGCGGCCGGCCCGGCGGAGGGTCCGCGCACGACCGGTAGAATTGGGAGAACCGACCCCCTTCACCACCGCCGGAAGGCCGCTCCCGTGCCATCAGCACCCCCCGCCGCCCCCGACGCCACGGCCGACGTGGTCCTCGTCGTCGACTTCGGCGCGCAGTACGCCCAGCTCATCGCCCGCCGTGTCCGTGAGGCCCGGGTCTACAGCGAGATCGTCCCGTCCACCATGCCGGTGGCGGAGATGCTGGCCAAGAACCCGCGCGCGATCATCCTGTCCGGCGGTCCTTCGTCGGTGTACGCGGAGGGCGCGCCGTTCCTGGACCGCTCGCTGTTCGAGGCCGGGGTGCCGGTCTTCGGCATGTGCTACGGCTTCCAGCTGATGGCGACGACGCTCGGCGGCACGGTCGACGACAACGGGGCCCGTGAGTACGGCCGCACCCCCCTGCACGTCTCCAAGGCGGGCTCGACGCTCTTCGAGGGCACGCCCACCGAGCAGCCGGTGTGGATGTCGCACGGCGACGCCTGCTCGGCCGCCCCCGAGGGCTTCACCGTCACCGCCTCCACGGACGTGGTCCCGGTCGCCGCCTTCGAGAACGACGAGAAGAAGCTGTACGGCGTCCAGTACCACCCGGAGGTCATGCACTCCACCCACGGCCAGCAGGTCCTGGAGCACTTCCTCTACCGCGGCGCGGGCATCGAGCCGAACTGGACCACCACCAACGTGGTCGAGGAGCAGGTCGCCCTCATCCGCGAGCAGGTCGGCGACAAGCGCGCCATCTGCGGCCTCTCCGGCGGCGTCGACTCCGCCGTCGCGGCGGCCCTGGTACAGAAGGCCGTCGGCTCCCAGCTCACCTGCGTCTACGTCGACCACGGCCTGATGCGCAAGGGCGAGACCGAGCAGGTCGAGAAGGACTTCGTCGCCGCGACCGGCGCGAAGCTGAAGGTGGTCGACGCGGAGAAGCGCTTCCTCGACGCCCTCGCCGGGGTCTCCGACCCCGAGGAGAAGCGGAAGATCATCGGCCGCGAGTTCATCCGCGTCTTCGAGCAGGCCCAGCTGGAGATCCTCCAGGAAGAGGGCCCCGAGGTCGCCTTCCTCGTCCAGGGCACGCTCTACCCGGACGTGGTCGAGTCCGGCGGCGGCACCGGCACCGCCAACATCAAGTCCCACCACAACGTCGGCGGTCTCCCCGACGACATCGAGTTCCAGCTCGTCGAGCCGCTGCGCCAGCTGTTCAAGGACGAGGTCCGCATGGTCGGCCAGGAGCTGGGCCTCCCCGAGGAGATCGTCCAGCGCCAGCCGTTCCCCGGCCCCGGCCTCGGCATCCGCATCGTCGGCGAGGTCACCAAGCACCGCCTGGACCTGCTCCGCGAGGCCGACGCCATCGCCCGCGAGGAGCTGACGAAGGCCGGACTGGACCGCGACATCTGGCAGTGCCCGGTGGTCCTCCTCGCCGACGTCCGCTCGGTCGGCGTCCAGGGCGACGGCCGCACCTACGGCCACCCGATCGTGCTGCGCCCGGTCTCCTCCGAGGACGCGATGACGGCCGACTGGTCGCGCCTGCCGTACGACACGCTGGCGAAGATCTCCACCCGCATCACCAACGAGGTCGCCGACGTCAACCGCGTCGTCCTCGACGTGACGAGCAAGCCGCCGGGGACCATCGAGTGGGAGTGACCTCCCCCGCTCCCTGAGAGCCCTCGACAGCCCTCAGGTCAATGCCGATGCCGTCGCTCATTCGTTTGGGCGGCGGCATCGGCGTTCGTGCCGAGGAAGTGGAGCGGGCTCTCACAATCGCCTTCATGGAGACGATTGACGACCTGTGCATGACCGGCCGCTACCCGGTTCCCCCTCCCCGCGGGTGGGTCGCGGAGGATCTCGACAGGCTTTCGGGGCTGCCTCGGCATACAGAGCTGATCGACGGGGTGCTGGTCTTCAGAAGCCCGCAGCAGCAATTCCACGCCCGCGCCCTGAGGCTGCTGGAGAGGGCACTGCTCCGTCAGGCCCCGGACGATCTGGATGTCCTCCGCGAGTTCGGCATGATTTTGGACCGCCGCAACCGGACCGAGCCGGATGTGCTGGTGATCCCGTTCGACGCTGAACCCCGCCCCGATGAGACGTCCCTGAGCGCCGAGAACGTCATCCTCGCTGTAGAAGTCGTTGCCCTCGACTCCGAGGCCCGAGACCGGGAGACGAAGCCCAGGAAGTACGCCGCCGCCGGAGTGCGGCACTTCTGGCGCGTGGAGGCGGATGACGAAGGGGTGCCGATCGTGTACGTCTACGAACTCGACCCCGCCCTGGAGGTGTACGTGCCCACCGGCATCCACCGTGACAAGCTCACCCTCACCGTCCCGTTCCCGCTGGACATCGACCTCACCGCGATCAACCGCCGCCGCCCGTAAGAATCCACTGGCACGGCCCTCCGGACCGTGCCAGGCTCCTCCACCATGTCCGCCGAAGAAGTCCGCGCCGTCATCTCCGCCCCGGGGAACGAGCGCCTCACCTGGAACACCCCGCTCTCCGAGGAGCACGCGGCCCGGCTGATCGCCGCCTGCGACCCCGCCCCCCGAGCGCGGATCGTCGATCTCGGATCCGGCTGGGGCGAACTGCTGATGCGGCTCGTCGAGGCCGCGCCCGGCTCCACCGGGGACGGCGTCGAGACCGACCCGGCCGCCGTGGTGCGCGGGCGGAAGCTCGCCGATGAGCGGGGGCTCGCGGACCGGGTGCTGTTCCACGAGGTGCCCGCCGCCGAGTGGACGGATGACGGCTACGACCTCGCCGTCTCCATCGGCTCCTCGCACGCCTGGCCGGGTGCCACCGCCCGGGAGTCGACCCGAACCGCCCTCACCGCCCTCGCCGCCGCCGTACGCCCCGGCGGACGGGTGCTGTTCGGCGAAGGGATCTGGCAGCGGGAACCCACCCCCGCCGCGCTGGCGGGCATCGGCGCCGAGCCCGGGGACTTCGGCACGCTGCTGGAGCTGATCCGGCTGGCCGAGTCCGTCGGGCTGCGCGCCCTCCAGGTCACCTGCGCCGACGAGCGCGAATGGGACCTCTTCGAGTCCGAGGGCCCGATCGGGCGGGGGCAGCGCTGGGCCCTGGCGAACCCCGGCCATCCTCTGCACGCCGAGGTGACGGCCGAGGTCGACGCCCGCCGCACCGGCTACTACGGCGGCTACCGCTCCTCCTTCACCCTTGCCTATCTGGTGCTCAGCGCCTGACCCGGTCCCACCCCTTCTCACCGTCCCCACCCGGCGGTAACTTCCGGTCCTGTACGCCCCTGAGAACGTGAGGAGCCGCCATGTCCGAGCAGATCGCCGTGTCCGCCCCCGCCCCGATCCCCGTCGAACAGCTCCAGTTCGCGATGCCGCCCGTGCACGCCTCGCCGGCCGAGGAACGCACGTACCGCAGGGAGCGGCTGGCGGGCGCGCTGCGGCTGTTCGGGCAGCTCGGGTACGAGGACGGGGTCTCCGGGCATATCAGCGCCCGCGACCCCGAGCTGGCGGACTGCTTCTGGGTCAACCCGTTCGGCGCGCCCTTCGCCGACATCACCCCGCAGGACCTGATCCTCGTCAACGGCGACGGCCAGGTCGTCCAGGGCCGCTTCCACGTCAACCAGGCCGCGTTCGCCGTGCACGCGGCGGTGCACCGGGCCCGCCCGGACACCGTGGCCGTCGCGCACACCCACTCCGTGCACGGGCGGGCGCTCGCCGCGCTCGGGGAGCCGATCGAGCCGATCACCCAGGAATCCTGCGCCTTCTACGAGGACCACGCGGTCCACGACGCGTACACGGGCGTCGTCGTGGACGAGGATGAAGGGCGGCGGATCGCCGACACCCTCGGGCCGCACAAGGCGGTGATCCTGCGCAACCACGGGCTGCTGACCGTCGGGGACTCCGTGGACGCGGCCGCCTGGTGGTTCCTGACCCTGGAGCGCGCCTGCCAGGTGCAGTTGCTGGCGCGGGCCGCCGGGAAGCCCGTGCTCATCTCGCACCGGGACGCCCTCACCACCCGCGATCACCTCGGCAGCGACCTGGTGGCCTGGATCAACTACCAGCCCCTGTGGCAGCGGATCAGTCGAACGTTCTGACGACACCCGCCCCCGGCCCGCCCCGATGCGCGGGCCGGCCGCCCCGTACGGCACAATTCGCTGATATCGCAAGTGAGTTGGCTGTACCGGGGCGGGAAAGGGCGTAATCCTCCGTGGCGTTGGACGAAACCAGGACGAGCGGCACGCACGGCGGCGGCTGTACCTGCGGCGACTGCCCGCACGGAGCGCGTCGCGGGCACCGGCACGCGGTCGCCGCCTTCCTCGCCAAGCGCGACCAACTCGCCGCCGGCAACGGGCTGCCCGCCGGGGTCGCCCAGTCCGCCTCCGCCTCCCGGCAGTGGGTCTCCGACGAGCTGACCGGGTCCGCCCGCACCGTCGCCGAACGGGCCCGGGAGGCCGGTGACGCCTGGCTGCACCAGGTCTGGCGATCCACGCTGTACGTCGTCTGGGGCGCGGTCGGAGCGCTCCTCGTCGGGACCTGCGTCACCGCGATCGGCGCCGGCTGGTCCACCGCCCGCACCGCCGGACTGCTCGCCGCCCTCGTCACGGCCGGGCTGCTCACCGCCGCCGCCCGCTTCCACCGCGCCCGGGGCGGCCTCCTCGCCCCGCTGATCGGTGAGGACAACCGGCTCTCCACCTCCCGTACGGTCGCCGCCTCCTGGATGCTGCTCGCCGTCTTCGCCGTCCTCGTCCTCGCGCTGCAACTGGCCGGGGCCTCCGACCCGGACGAGCGGGACGCGCTGATCGAGGGGCTCGACCTCGTGCGCTCCGCCGGGGTCGTGGCCGTGCTGGCGCTGGTGTGCGCGGTCGCCGTCGTCGTGCGCCGCGTCGTGACCGTACGGGTGCTGGGCCGGCGGCTCCAGAAGCTGCGCGCGGACCGGCCGCGCGCCGCCGACCTGCTCACCGACGACTCCGGGCGCGGGTCGTTCACCGATGTGCAGTACGTGCTGGTCAGCGCCGTCGCCGTGCTGTTCGCCGCGGTCCGCCTGGCCCGCCGCCCCGAGCAGTTGCCCGACCTGCCGTGGGGGCTCGCGCTGCTGGTGGCCGTCTCGGCGGCGACCTACTTCGCCGGGAAGTACGCGGAGGGCGGCAAGCCCGTCGTGCTGTCCGTCGTACGGGCCCGGGAGGCCGGGGACCTGGACGCCCCGATCCGGACCGGCGACGACATCGAGATCCGGGGCGCGGGCTTCGTACCGCCCGGCGCGGGCGCCCCCGACCGGCTGGCCCGGCTCGTCGTACGGATCGGCACCGTCCATGTCCACGTCCCCCTGATCCCGGTCGCCGGCGGCTTCGCCAACCCCACCGACACCGTCCTCACCGTGCCCGTCCCGGTCGAGGTCGAGCCGGGGACCGTGGACGTCCAGGTCGTCACCGCCGCCGGGGTGGAGACCGATCGCTGCCCCATCGACGTCACGGACTGATCCCGCTCACTTCCACCGATCTGCTCCGCAACCCTGGTGAGCGGCGCGCCGAGGGCGTACGTATGGTCCAAGTGACGGGACATCGGGAAGTGGGGCAGCGGTGATGAACGGTTTCGGCGACCGGGGTTCGTACGGGCTGGGCGAGCGAAGGACGTTGAGGGAGCAGGCGGGCACGTACGCCCTGCTGCCGCTGCGGATCTTCCTCGGCGTCACCTTCGTCTACGCGGGCCTCGACAAGCTCACCGACAGCGCGTTCCTGTCCGCGAACGGCGCGGGGTCCATCGGCGAGATGATGCGCGGGGTGCGCGACTCCTCCGCGATCCCCGCCCTCGTCGACCTGGCCCTGAAGAGCCCGGAGGGCTTCGGTTACGCCATCGCGATCGGCGAACTCCTCGTCGGTCTCGGCACCCTCGTCGGCCTCTGGGCCCGGCTCGCGGCGCTCGGCGGCGCGCTGATCTCGCTGAGCCTCTGGCTGACCGTGAGCTGGCAGGCCACCCCGTACTACTACGGCAACGACCTGCCCTATCTGATGGCGTGGCTGCCGCTGGTGCTCGCGGGGGCCCCGCTGTTCTCCGCCGACGCCTTCCTCGCCTCGCGCCGCCGCCGCACCATGTAGGCGGCCCAGGTCACCGTCGCGGCCAGCCACAGGCCGCCGAGGAACAACGGCAGGAAGAACGTCCACGGGACCTCCCAGGCCCCGGCCGCGTCGGCCGCGTACCCGCCGGCCAGGGCCAGCATCACCAGGCCCGCCACCGCGCGGCCGGGCCGGAATTCATGACGCAGCACGGGTGACCTCCACCTGTCCGATGCCCACTTCCAGTACCAGTTCGATCGTGCCGGCGGGCTGCACGCCCTTCGGCGGCGGCAGCGTCCGCTCGGTCGACTCGTCGTTGTTGACCCGGACCTGGACCCGCTGCCCCTCCTCCAGGCGGATCTCCCCGAGGTCCGCCTCGGCGCGCACCTTCACCGTCACGTTCTCCGGGACGACGACGGCGGCCCGCCCCGCCGCCACATCGAGCCCCGTGCGCACGGTCTCGCCCTTCGGCACCTTCAGACCGGACAGGTCCAGCCGGGCGTCGCCCGTACTCAGCTCGTAGTGCGGCTGGACGGCGGCCATCGAGGCGGGCCGCCACTCCTGACGGGCCCACGAGGTGTCGATGTCCTTCGGCAGCACCGCCGCACCCGCCAGCAGGCCCGCCGTGACCATCGCCATGAAGACCGTGCCGAAGCCGGTCCGCCCCAGCACCGAGGCGATCAGCAGGCCGAGCCCGAAGACGGCGAGCGCGGCGGCCAGACCGATCTGGAGGGCGGTGCCCAGCGGCTGGTGCTCCCAGCTCAGCCCGGTACCGAGGCCGCCCGCCGCCAGCGCCGTCAGGAAGACCGGGCCGCCGATGGAACGCGGACCGCGCGGCACGCGCGAGGGCTGCGGTGTCCGGAACGGCGCGTCCGGGCTGGGCCGTCCGGCCTTCACCCGGGCGCGCGCCGCGTCGACGTCCGTGCCCGGCGGACCCCACAGATAGCCGGGGCCGACCGGCCCCGTGGTGCCGTCCTTGACGATCGGATCCCGCCACCACGACGGACTGCCCGGGGTCGGCGGGGCCTTCACCTCCGGCGGCGGTGTGCCGAGCCCGCCGGAGTGCGCGGGGCCGGGCGGGGGCGCGGGTGCGCCGGGCGGGACCGCCGGGTCCTCCGGGGCCGCCGTCCGCCGGGACTGCGTCCACACGGAGAAGCCGACGACGGCGAGCGTCAGCAGCGCGGCGAACGCCAGCATGCTCCGGTTGTGCAGCATCGACAGGAACAGCCCGCAGCCGATCAGCGCCAGCAGCAGCGCCACCAGCGACGCCCCGTCGACCCGCCCCGACAGCAGCTTGCGCGCCTCGTTCTCGTCGTCGCCGTCCGCGGGCAGCAGCAGCCAGGCGAAGCCGTAGAAGATCAGCCCGATGCCCCCGGTCGCCGACAGCACACCGAGCACGATCCGGAAGATCACCGGATCCACGTCGCAGTACCGGCCGAGCCCGCCGCACACCCCGGCGACGACCTTCTGCCGCGGGGTGCGCCGCAGCGTCGGCTTCGGCGCTTCGGGGGGCGCGACGCCGGGAGCGGCGTCCGAGGGAGCGGTCATGCCTCCATGGTGACGGGCCGGACCGCCCGCCGGGGCCCGCACCGACCCTGGACGGTCCCTGATATTGCCGGAACCGACCCCGGAAGGGCCGACCCCGGAAGGGCCGGGCGCGCGGGTCGGGCCGTACGGGAGCTGGCGGAGCCGGGTCGCGCGGGCCGGGCCGTACGGGAGCCGGGGGAGCCCGTCGCGCGAGCCGGGCCGTACGGAAGGGGGGCCAACACCAGCCCGTGCGCGGGGGACAGCCTCAGGGTCACTTCGGGGGCCGGCCCTGATGCCGCCCCGCGCCCGCGCGTGTGACGATCGGGGTATGCCAGCCGCCACCGCCCGAGCCGCCAGCTCCCTCGCCGCCGACCCGGAGGAGCCGCCGCTGCGCAAGCTCTACCGCAGCGCCGACGGCCGACTGCTCGGCGGGGTCGCGCGCGGGCTCGCCGGGCACCTCGGGCTGCCGGTGGCCTGGGTGCGGTTCCTCTTCCTCGGGCTGTTCTTCACCGACGGCCTCGGCGCGGTGCTCTACGCGGTGTTCTGGATCGTCGTCCCGCTCGGCGTCGGCGGCGTCGACGCCCCGCGCTCGGTGTTCGAGACCTCGGCGGACGGCCGCCGCAAGCTCCGTAAACCGGACAAGGGCCAGGTCTTCGCGCTGGTCGCCCTGACCATCGGGGCCGTCGCGTTCGTCGTCAACGTCGACATGGGCAGCGAGGCCGACCGCTACATCTGGCCCACCCTCCTCATCGGGGCGGGCTCCGTCCTGGTCTGGCGGCAGGCGGACAACGCGCGCCGCGCCCGCTGGATGGAGACCGGCCGCAACCGCAAGCTGCTGCACCTGGCCCGCGGCCTCGCCGGAGTGGCCCTGGTCGGCCTCGGCCTCGCCGTGTTCCTGGTGGTGCGCGGCTCGGCCGCCCAGCTCGGCAACGTCCTCACCGCCGCCATCGCCGTCCTCACCGGCATCGCCCTGCTCGCCGGCCCCTATCTGGTGCGGATGACCCAGGACCTCTCCGAGGAGCGACTGATGCGCATCCGCGCCCAGGAGCGGGCCGAGGTCGCCGCCCACGTCCACGACTCCGTGCTGCACACCCTCACCCTGATCCAGCGCAACGCCGACGACGGCGGCGAGGTCAGACGCCTCGCCCGCGCCCAGGAACGCGAGCTGCGCAACTGGCTCTACAACCCCGAGGGCACCGGCAAGGACGAGGACGACGAACCGGAGACCCTGGCCGAGGCGGTGAAGCGGGCCGCCGCCGAGGTCGAGGACAAGCACGGCGTCCCCCTGGAGGTCGTCGTGGTCGGCGACTGCCCGCTCGACGACAAGCTGTCCGCGCAGATGCAGGCCGCGCGCGAGGCGATGGTGAACGCCGCCAAGTACGGTGGCGAGGGCGGGGCGGTGCAGGTCTTCGCTGAGGTCGAGGGCCGTACGGTCTTCGTGTCCGTACGGGACCGGGGTCCGGGTTTCGACCTGGACGAGGTTCCCGGGGACCGCATGGGCGTACGAGAATCAATCATCGGCCGGATGCAGCGCAACGGCGGGACCGCCCGGCTGCGTTCGGTGCCCGGCGGGGGCACCGAGGTCGAGCTGGAGATGGAGAGGGCGAGCGAATGACCGAGAACACCGAAGCCACCGGGGGCCCGGAGCGACGGGTACGGGTCGTGCTCGTCGACGACCACCGGATGTTCCGCACCGGGGTGCAGGCCGAGATCGGCCGCACCGAGGAGACCGGCGTCGAGGTCGTCGGCGAGGCCGCCGACGTCGACCAGGCGGTCACCGTCATCACCGCGACCCGCCCCGAGGTCGTCCTCCTCGACGTCCACCTCCCGGGCGGCGGCGGCGTCGAGGTGCTGCGCCGCTGCGCCCCCATGATGGGCACGGCGGAGAACCAGGTCCGCTTCCTCGCGCTGTCCGTCTCGGACGCCGCGGAGGACGTCATCGGCGTGATCCGGGGCGGCGCGCGGGGCTACGTCACCAAGACGATCACCGGCACCGACCTGGTCGACTCCATCTTCCGGGTCCAGGAGGGCGACGCGGTCTTCTCGCCCCGCCTGGCCGGCTTCGTCCTGGACGCCTTCGCCTCCACGGACGCTCCGCCGGTCGACGAGGACCTGGACCGCCTCACCCAGCGCGAGCGCGAGGTGCTGCGGCTGATCGCGCGCGGCTACGCGTACAAGGAGATCGCCAAGCAGCTGTTCATCTCGGTGAAGACGGTCGAGTCGCACGTCTCGGCGGTGCTGCGGAAGCTCCAGCTCTCCAACCGGCACGAGCTGACGCGCTGGGCGACGGCGCGACGGCTGGTCTGAGGCCTGCTCACCGGCCCTGAAGCCCGTCGCTACGCCACCCGGGTCGCACCCGCGAAAGGCATCTGGTCGATCGGCGCGATGCGCACCGGCGCTCCCGGGCGCGGGGCGTGGATCATCTGGCCGCCGCCGATGTAGAGGCCGACATGACTGATCCCGGAGTAGAAGAACACCAGGTCGCCAGGGGCCAGTTGGGAGCGGGGGATGCGCTGTCCGGCGTTGATCTGGGTGTAGGTGGTGCGCGGCAGGCTCACGCCCGCCGCCTTCCAGGCCGCCTGGGTGAGGCCGGAGCAGTCGAAGGCGTTCGGGCCGGTGGCGCCCCAGACGTATGGCTTGCCGATCGCGCCGTGGGCGAAGGCGATGGCCTGCCCGGCGCGGGAGTTGGGCGCCGATACCGGGCCGCTGCGGGCCGTGGAGCGGTCGGCGTGGGCCGGGCCGCCGCCGTGCCGGGCGTCGGCGGTGCGCTCGAAGTCGGCGCGCTCGGCGGCGGTCAGGGTGTCCAGCAGCTTCCGGGCGTCGGCCAGCTTGGTGCGGATCGCGGTGCGGTGCTCGTGCAGTTCGGCGCGGCGGGCGGCGAGGCGTTCGGTCTCCCGGTCGGCGCGGGCCTTGACGCCGGTGATCTGGGAGACCTGCCGCTTGATGTTCCGCAGCAGGCCGCTCTGCCGGTCGCCCGCCCGGTCGAGGTAGGAGGCGCGTTCCAGATAGGCGTCGGGGTCGGAGGAGAGCGCCAGTTGCAGGGCCGGGTCGAGGGTGCCGGAACGGTACTGCGCGGTGGCCAGCGAACCGAGCGCGTGCCGGGCGGTGTTGAGGCGGTCGGTGCGGCGGGCGGCCTCGTCGGTCAGGGCGTCGACGGTGCGGGTGGCGGCTTCCGCCTTCTCCTTCGCCCCGTTGTACTTCTCGGTGGCGACCTCGGCGTCGTGGTAGAGCCGGTCGACCTTCGCCTTGACCTGGGCTGTGGTGGGGGCCGGTTCGGCGGGGGCCGCGCCCGCCCCGGTGACCGAGCCGGCGGTGGCGGCCCCGGCGAGCGCCAGGGTGGCGGCGGTGCGGGCAGCAGGGCCGGTGAGCGGGCGCTGCTTGGGTTTTCGGTGGGCTGACCTGCGGTGCGCTGCCACGGGGGCGGCATCCTTCCTGTCGGCTGCCCGCCGGGGGTGGCGGCGGGTCCGGGATGGACGCTAATCCCGGCGCGGAGAAAAGAGGCGCCATGACAGCTATTGCCCTGATGTGACGTTTCGCCGGTCACGGATGATCAAAGCGATCGAGGAAGGCTTGCCTCACTGAAAGGTAAAACCTTGGCCATGGCTAGGCTCCCGAGCCATGGACGTACTCATCAATGTTGTCGTCGCCCTGCACATCATCGGCATCGCCTCTCTGCTGGGCGGCTTCCTGACGCAGATGAAGGCCGTGGGGGAGGGCACCGCCCGCTTCGGTCCGGCCATGCTCCACGGGGCCCTGACCATGCTCGTCACCGGCATCGCCCTCGTCGGCCTCAACCAGGCCGACGACCAGACCGTGAACAACGTCAAGATCGGCATCAAGCTGGCGCTGCTGGTCGTGATCCTCGCCCTCGTCTACGTCAAGCGCGACGAGGAGAAGGTCGACAAGGGCGCCTTCATGGCGGTCGGCGGGCTGACGGTCGTCAACATCTTCATCGCCACCGTCTGGACCTGAGTCCGGACCTGAACCTTTCGGGGGCGGCCGGTCACCGGCCGCCCCCGCCCTGTGTCACGCCGGGCGCACGCTCCCGTAGATCGGCATGTAGTAGATCGACTCCTCGCGCACGTTCGCACCCGGCTTCGGGGCGTGGATCATCATCCCGTCGCCCTTGTAGATGCCGACGTGGCTGATGTCGTCGTAGAAGAAGACCAGGTCCCCGGGCTGGAGGTCGGACGTGGCGACCCGGGTGCCGACCTCGACCTGGTCCCAGGTCGTCCGGGGCAGGGTCACGCCCGCCTCGCGCCAGGCCGCCTGCGTCAGCCCCGAGCAGTCGTACGAGGATGGGCCCGACGCGCCCCACACGTACGGCTTCCCGATCTGGGCGCGGGCGAAGGCCAGCACCTTCTCCGCCTTGGCGGCGTAACTGCTGCCCGCGCCGGAGCCGGAGCCGGAGCCGGAGCCCGTGCCCGTACCGGCGCCCGATCCGGATCCCGAACCGCCGCCGGACTCCTTCGCGGTCTCCTCGCGGGCCTTCTCCTCGGCCTCGGCCTTCTCCTTCGCCTCGGCGGCCTGGCGGGCGGCCAGCTTCGCCGCCTTCTCCTTCGCCTCGGCCTCCTTCTTGCGCTCCAGCTCCGCCAGCCGCGCCTTCTCCTCGGCGGTCAGCCGGGACAGCAGGCCCCGGGCCTCGGTGAGCTTGGCCTGCACGTCCTTCTTGCTGGAGGCGAGCGTGGCCTGCGTCTCGGTGAGGGTCTCCAGGCTCTTCACCGCCTCCGCGCGCTTCTTCGCCGCCGACGCCTGCTGCGCACGGAACTCGCTCACGGCCTTCTGCTGCCGCTCCGTCGCCCGGTCCATCAGCCGGCTCTGGTCGAAGTACCCCTGCGGGTCCTCCGCCAGGAAGAACGTCGCCATGGGCGCGACGCCCCCGTCGCGGTACTGGGCCGCCGCGTAGGAGCCCAGTGCCCGGCGCGCCTCGTTGATCTTCTCCGTCCGCTTCGCCACGTCCGAGAGCAGCGTGTCGACCTTCTTCTGCTGGGAGGCGGAGGCGGACTTGGCCCGGTTGTACTCCTGGGTCGCGGTGCCCGCCTGCCGGTACAGGGCGTCGACCTTTTTCTGTACGTCCTCGATGGCGGGCTTCGGCTCCGCGGGCGCGGCCGTGGCGCTCTGCGTGGAGAGCAGCGTCACGGAGGCCAGCGCGGCCGTCGTCAGCCCGACGGCAGGGGTGGTGGTGCGCACCTTCGTGCGCGGCTTGCGATGCGATGCCAAGACCGGCATCTCCTTCCGTGGACCGCCTACCGGGTTAGCTGTCGGGTTCGGACGGAACGGAAGGCTGTCCTACGGTCCGGATGCGAGGGCACGGACCGATTCACCCCGGTTCTGCGTGTGGGTCCCCGGTTCCGAACGGCCAGGACGGCAGGACGGATTCGGCGGAGGTGTCCGTCAGGCGCGGTTCGCCTCAGGGAGGTACGGATCACCTGACCGAGCACGCTAGCCAACCCGGCCCACCGCTGGGAAGGACGATGAGCGATATGCCCGATACATTTTCGTGACCTTTCCGGATCGGGCCGCCCGCACCCCCTCCGACCGGGCACTCCTTCACGGAACGTGGACGTCCGCTCTCCGTGCGTACGGGTGAGAACCGCCCCTTCCGGCCTTCGGCCGAACGTTGTCAGTGCGGCCGCCTAGACTCGGGAGGCGATGAGCAGCCTCTTTGACGACAACTTCCTGACCGGCCTCCAGCCCGCGGAGGACGGCCCCCCGCCGCCCCCCGAGGGCCACGCGCCCGAAGCGGTGCCGGAGGGACTCTTCGAGGGCGTCTACGACGCGCCCCCGCCGCCCCGGGACGGGTACTACCGCGACGGTCACCCGCGCCCGGCGATCGACTCCGCCGCGCTGCTCGACGGGCTCAACACCGAGCAGCGCGCCGCCGTCGTGCACGCCGGATCCCCGCTGCTCATCGTTGCCGGGGCCGGCTCCGGCAAGACCCGGGTGCTCACCCACCGCATCGCCCACCTGCTGGCCGAGCGCGGTACGCACCCCGGGCAGATCCTCGCGATCACCTTCACCAACAAGGCCGCCGGTGAGATGAAGGAGCGCGTCGAGCAGCTCGTGGGCCCGCGTGCCAACGCCATGTGGGTCATGACCTTCCACAGCGCGTGCGTCCGCATCCTGCGCCGCGAGTCGAAGAAGCTCGGCTTCACCTCGTCGTTCTCGATCTACGACGCCGCCGACTCCAAGCGTCTGATGGCCCTGGTCTGCCGCGATCTGGACCTGGACCCCAAGCGCTATCCGCCGAAGTCCTTCACCGCCAAGGTCTCCAACCTCAAGAACGAGCTCATCGACGAGGAGACCTTCGCGGGGCAGGCAGCGGATGGTTTCGAGAAGACCCTCGCCCAGGCGTACGCGCTCTACCAGGCCCGCCTCCGCGAGGCCAACGCCCTGGACTTCGACGACATCATCATGACGACGGTCCACCTCCTCCAGGCCTTCCCGGACGTCGCCGAGCACTACCGCCGCCGCTTCCGCCACGTCCTCGTCGACGAGTACCAGGACACCAACCACGCCCAGTACACGCTGGTCCGTGAGCTGGTCGGCCCCGCCGGGGAGAACGACGCCCCCGCCGAGCTGTGCGTGGTCGGTGACGCGGACCAGTCGATCTACGCCTTCCGGGGCGCGACCATCCGCAACATCCTCCAGTTCGAGGAGGACTACCCGAGCGCGACGACGATCCTGCTGGAGCAGAACTACCGCTCCACGCAGACGATCCTCACCGCCGCCAACGCCGTCATCGAGCGCAACGAGAGCCGCCGCCCGAAGAACCTCTGGACCAACGCCGGCTCCGGCGCCCGCATCACCGGCTATGTCGCCGACACCGAGCACGACGAGGCGCAGTTCGTCGCCGACGAGATCGACCGGCTCACCGACGCGGGCGACGCCAAGGCGGGCGACGTCGCCGTCTTCTACCGCACCAACGCCCAGTCCCGTGTCTTCGAAGAGATCTTCATCCGCGTCGGCCTGCCCTACAAGGTCGTCGGCGGCGTGCGCTTCTACGAGCGCAAGGAGGTCCGGGACGTCCTGGCCTACCTCCGGGTCCTCGCCAATCCCGAGGACACCGTCCCGCTCCGCCGCATCCTCAACGTCCCCAAGCGCGGCATCGGCGACCGCGCCGAAGCCATGATCGACGCCCTGTCGATGCGCGAGAAGATCTCCTTCCCGCAGGCGCTGCGCCGCGTCGACGAGGCGTACGGCATGGCCGCCCGCTCGTCCAACGCCGTCAAGCGCTTCAACACGCTGATGGAGGAGCTGCGCACGATCGTCGAGTCCGGCGCCGGACCCGCCGTCGTGCTGGAAGCCGTCCTGGAGCGTACGGGTTATCTCGCCGAGCTCCAGGCATCCACCGACCCGCAGGACGAGACCCGGATCGAGAACCTCCAGGAACTCGCCGCCGTCGCCCTCGAATTCGAGCAGGAGCGCGGCGACGAGGAGGGCGCGGGCACGCTCGCGGAGTTCCTGGAGAAGGTCGCGCTCGTCGCGGACTCCGACCAGATCCCCGACGAGGACGAGGACGGCTCCGGCGTCATCACGCTGATGACCCTGCACACGGCGAAGGGGCTGGAGTTCCCCGTCGTCTTCCTCACCGGACTGGAGGACGGCGTCTTCCCGCACATGCGGGCCCTCGGCCAGACCAAGGAGCTGGAGGAGGAGCGCCGCCTCGCGTACGTCGGCATCACTCGCGCCCGCGAACGGCTCTACCTCACCCGCGCGGCGATGCGCAGCGCCTGGGGCCAGCCCTCGTACAACCCGCCCTCGCGTTTCCTGGAGGAGATCCCGGAAGCGCACCTGGACTGGAAGCGCAAGGGCCCGATGGCCGCGCCCGCCGGGCCCACCTCCGGCATCACGTCCTCGCTGTCCTCCTCCCGCTCCCGCACCGGCCCCTCGGGCTTCGCGACCCGGCGCGGCGCGGAGAAGCCGACCGTCTCGCTGGCGGTCGGGGACCGGGTCACCCACGACCAGTTCGGTCTGGGCACGGTGACGGCCGTCGAGGGCGCCGGCGACCAGGCCAAGGCCACGGTCGACTTCGGCGACGAACGCCCGAAGAAGCTGCTCCTGCGGTACGCGCCGGTCGAGAAGCTGTAGGACGAGCGAGGGGGGAGGGCTTCGGCCCTCCCC
>NZ_JBHXJG010000103.1:0-24690 GCF_042723425.1 Streptomyces sp. NPDC058375
GACTCAACCACCGCTACGAGCAAAAACCAGGCAACTACCTGGCCTTTCTCGGACTGGCAGCCGCTCTCTGCTGCTACAAACGATTCCTCAAACTGGCCATGTAGGACACGGTCTTAATCTGGGGTCGTCACAGTGCTTTCGTCCAGCTAGATTTGCGCTCCTTGCCAGTGCCAAGACAAGGGCATTCCACCGAGTCAGTGTGATTCTTCCTGCAGACAGCCCCGTAATCCACGAACTCCCGGCCTGACCAAGCCCCTGGAAGATTCGTGGGTACTACTCCATCACACATCCCCAGAAACTAGCTGCACGTATATAGCTCACCAGGAGAAGTTTTTAGCGCTGACGGAATACCGGAAAACATCTCGGTTGATGAAATATCAGCACAGGAGACAGTCGCACGCATTGCCCTTTCCAGGATTTTCCGATTAATTCGAGCAGACCATTTATTAGACATTAGGTACGCCAGCGCGGAATTCAAATCGTGTCCACAGCAGTAGGCTCGTCGATCTGCTATCCCTGCCATCGCATGCTGCGCCAGGGCGGCAATAGCGGCAATGTCACGCTCTGCGATGCGAGGCTTCCTGGAACGCGACAGGGCTGAACCTACAGCTTTCGTGAGATCAATTCCAGTCGAGTCCTGCAGCGCCACCTCAGAGAAAGGAGTATCGGAGAATCTCAGACCCCACCCTTCTTCATGATTGAGCTTGCGCAGAACGCCAACAGGGAATGCTAGCGAGGTAGCTACTTCACTTGGTGAGTTCCACCCTCCACCACGGAGAAAATCTCTTACCAGGGTGCGATCACAGAAGGCAGTGACGACTCTTCGACATACATCCCCAGTATAGAAGACCGTCGCGTCAATGTCGTAATGGTCAGTTACGACTGCAGAACCGGGAAGCGAAGAAGCCTCTTTCTCCCAATCCCTATCGACCAACGCGGCAACTCCGCTCTTATTTTGCTGGTCCGCAATAGTTATCGCTTCAAGGACCGAGCTTTTCCCGTATCCCGGGATAGTCTCACAAATGCTCTCCTTTATATGCGGATCGAGGATCGCGCAATCCGATTCGCCCTCGCAGAGGACGTACATCTTCGCCGTAGGCCCCGATTGCAACATGAGAATGTAAGAGAAGAGATCATCGCCCGTTAGGTTACTTTGCATCAGCGCACCCAAAGAGCTTCGTCTTCGTAACCCGGTTCAAGCCCGACCGTTTGGGACCAGTATTTATTGATGATCTGAGGAGAGTGAGTAGCTACAATAAACCGAGAAGAATTAATGGCGGCAATCCTGACAATGTCATTCAGGAATTCTTTTTGCCAGGCCACATGCAGCGAGATTTCAGGTTCATCGATGAGAACAAGGCTATTCTCGTGCGCATTAAATAGGAGATCATAGGTGAGAACGAGTTCATGCTGTTCGCCTGAGGAAAGCTGGCTCGCCTTGATTTCCTTCCCTGTCGACGTGACTACCTTAAACCCCTCCCTGTCGAGAATCAGCTCCTTATAGAGAAATCGCGAGTTTACAATTTCACGAAGAAGTGCTACTCGATCAAGCAGGTCTTGAAAGGTTCTCAGTTTCTGTTCTGTGTCGTTAAGGTAGGTCCAAAGTACCCGCTTCTCCCATGAGGCTAGCTCCCTATCCGGGAGAGGAAGCTCTCCAGATGCATCGAGCACCGAGATTTGTGTCAATCTTTTGCGAGTATCGCTCTGTTTAGAATACCTCTCACGGATTGCTTCTTCCGTGATCTCGGGATCGAGCTCCGTTTCCGATAGCAGTCGTCGCGGAAAGGATCGGTCTAGCCCTTGGGAGACGCGCGAGTTCTGAGCGAGAGCATCGTCAAGACGCCGCGAAAAGTCGCGACTGAACTCAAGAACCGTTGGTTGTCGACGCTCAGATTCTCGGGCCCCACGTGCGCTTGGGTATGTGACGTTGATAAGGCGCTGAGTTTCAATCAAATGGACCTTAGTTGCTTCCAGCAAGCGTGAAATCTCCTGAGGAACTCCCTCGAGCTTTACCCCGAAGTATCGCGCGGGAACAAGATCCCGATAACGGCTGATAACTTCTCGCGTCGAGAGCGTTTCGCCGTCAGTAAGATCCCCCCACCTGCCAGAAGCTAGCCTCCTGACAGGAAAATCCCCTTGGCTGATGAACCGAGTAAGGGGGACCGGATCAGCTTGAGCCGCCTCTGACGCGTTCCAAGTGATCTCCCCTCTCCCCGGCTCCAGGAGGCGCATAATGAATGAATCACTATTGGCCTCTTCCTCTCCAAGACCTGGCAGAGCTTCCTGGCCAAGCCGTTCAACCGAAAGAATTCGACCATCACTAAACGTGAGGGAGACGCTTCGAAATGGAGTCTCAGAAATAGTGTAGATATCGATCGAGAATGTGGCTTCAATAAGTTCGAGAAGTTTAGTCTTTCCAATTCCATTTGGGCCATGAAGGATCACGAAGTCGCGATCAGCGGGGAATTCCACCCTGTGATCGAAGCGCCCTAGAAGCTGATTGACTTCAACGCTAATGAGCTTTCGTTCATGATTCTCTGGAGTGGTGTTCTCGATACTCATCGCGCTCCCTTGGGTCAAGTACCAAAATATATAGCTCTGACAGGCGGGTGTCTGGTGATTGGCCGATGTATTGCGACAGGTACGGGCAAGGGGGTGTGCTGAACTACTCCTGTCCAGCGTCGAGGTCGCCGCTTGGAGTTGATCTTGTGTCGAGAAGTTTGTAGATGTGAGCGCAAGACTCTACGTCAGCCGGTGATCATCTGAGTTCCTTCCTAGGTAGCTACCCTGTAACCGCGCTCGCGGAGGGCCCCTACTCCCTACGGCACGCGGACATCTCACTGTGCATCAAGTCCGGCATGGGCCCCGGTGGAGGGGATGCCTACGGCGCCCGCCACAGCCTCGCGGTGCTCTTCCGGTTCTACGCCAAGCTCCTCAAGGGCGGGTCGGCGGCGGCCAACCGGCTCGTTGAGCTGGGGCTTCGCGCCGAGGAGTAGGGCCGATCCTGGCCCCGTATGGCCCCCACGCCATGGTCGACACCGAGAAACAGGGGCCCGGGGTGAGACAAGGTGAACGCAGAGGGCGGGCCCCCATTCCGGAGACCCGCCCTCTGACCTGGTACTTCTCTCACCTGGCGGTGGGTGTGGGATTTGAACCCACGGTGACATCGCTGCCACGACGGTTTTCAAGACCGTTCCCTTAGGCCGCTCGGGCAACCCACCCCGCGTCGGCGGTCCCGTCGCTGCGCAAGCCGATGGGCCGTCAGGCCCGTGTGGGGCCGGTTCGACGCGTGGGACAGCCTAGCCGGTCAGCTGTCGCCCTCGCGCTGGCCCAGGGTGACTTCGGCCGTGGCCGTCTTGCCGTCGCGCTCGTACGTGAGGGTCACCTTCTCACCCGGCTTGCGGGTCCAGATCTCGCCGATCAGGGTCGGGCCGCTGTCGATCACGGTGTCGTTGAACTTCGTGATCACGTCGCCCGCCTTGAGGCCCGCCTTGGCCGCCGGGCCGTTCGGGGTGACGGCGGGGGTGCCGCCCGCGCCCTCGGCGGAGATCGCCGCGCCGCCCGTCTTCTCCTCCATCGTCACCGTCGCGCCGATCACCGGGTAGACCGGCTCGCCGGTCTTGATCAGCTGCTCGGCGACGTTCTTGGCCTGGTTGATCGGGATCGCGAAGCCGAGGCCGATGGAGCCGGCCTGGGACTGGCCGAGGCCGCCGCCCGTCGACTGGATCGCCGAGTTGATGCCGATGACCGCGCCCGTCGCGTCCAGCAGCGGCCCGCCGGAGTTGCCCGGGTTGATCGAGGCGTCGGTCTGCAGGGCGCTCATGTAGGAGTTCTTGTTGCTCTGGCCGTCGCCGGACGCCACCGGGCGGTTCTTCGCGCTGATGATGCCCGTGGTGACCGTGTTCGAGAGGCCGAAGGGCGCGCCGATCGCGATCGTCGAGTCGCCCACCGCGACGCCCTCCGAGTTGCCGAGGGAGAGGGGCGCCAAGCCCTGCGGCGGGTTCTTCAGCTTCAGCACGGCCACGTCGTAGCCCTGTGCCCGGCCGACCACCTCGGCGGCGTACTTCTTGCCGTCGGAGAAGGTCGCCGACAGTTCGCCCGACTCCGCGGCGGAGGCCACCACGTGGTTGTTGGTGAGGATGTGGCCTTCCTTGTCGTACACGAAGCCGGTGCCCGTGCCGCCCTCGCCCTCGCCGCCCTGCGCGTCGATGGTGACGACACTGGGGAGCGCCTTCGCCGCGACCCCGGCCACCGTGCCCGCCGGGCGCTTCAGGTCCTTCGGGGTGTCCGACGCCGAGACCGTGGTCGAGCTGCCGGAGGAGCCGTTGTCGTTGCGGTCGGCCGCCCAGAATCCGAGGGCGCCGCCGACGCCGCCCGCGACGAGCGCCGCCACGGCCACGGCCGCCACCAGGCCGCCTGCCCTGCCCTTGCCGTTCTTGCCGCCCGCAGGACCCGAGCCGGGCGGGACCGGAGCGCCCCAGACCGGGCCGTGGCCGCTGCCGTCGCCGATACCGCCGGACGCGTGACCGGCGTCCCCGCCGGCGTACGCCGGGACGGCGGGCGGGGGCGGCGGCCAGGACGCGGCCCCCGCGGGGAGACCGGGCTCCGTTCCGTAGCCGGTGCCCGTTCCGTACGGGGAGTGCTGCGGCGGCTGCGGGGGCTGCTGAGGCGGCTGGTTCGAGGCCGGGTGGGCGGCGCCCTGGCCGTACGCGGGCGTGCCCGGAGCGCCCTGGGAGGCCGGGGAGCCCTGGTGCGTGGGGTCGTGGCGCGGCGCCTCGGCGTGCGCCGGTGCTCCCGGTGCCGGGGTCGGCGAACCGGGAGCGCCGGTGGAGCCGGGGGTGCCAGGAGCTCCGTGAGCGTCCCGGGCCGCCTCCGTTGCGCCGGTGTCGTCGTGCACGGGAAGGCGCGCGGTGTCCTGCGCGGAATCGTGCGCCGTCTCGCGCGCGGTGTCCTGCGCCGGGGCCGCCGGCGACGGAGGCGTGGCTCCGCCGGTCGCCGACTCAGGAGTGTCGGCCGGCACGGGAGGTGCGGACGGCACGGCCGGTACCGCGCGGTCCTCGTTGCCCTCGTTCTCGGTGCTCACAGCTCTTTACTCCTCGGTTCCACTCGGCATCCAGTCGGCATTCGGCAAGAAATCCGCTGTGCACGTGTCTGCGGTCAGCTTTTCCCACAACACGTCGGGCCACTGTAAGCAGGACCTGTGCATCCGCACACCAATCTTTACATCCGACAAAACAGACCTCCAGGGTGACATGTGCTCAGCCATCCCCGTGGCGGTGACACCATGGCGCGGGTGACCCACGCACGGCAGCGCAGCGCGCACACCTCCATCCAGGTCATCGCCCACCGCGGGGCCTCCGACGACGCCCCCGAGCACACCCTGGCCGCCTATCGCAAGGCGATCGAGGACGGTGCCGACGCCTTGGAATGCGATGTCCGGCTCACCGCCGACGGCCATCTCGTCTGCGTGCACGACCGGCGGGTGAACCGTACGTCCAACGGGCGCGGCGCCGTGTCCGCCCTGGAGCTCGCCGACCTCGCCGCTCTCGACTTCGGCTCCTGGAAGGACCACGAGGAGTCGCCCGACTGGGATCCGGTGCCGGGCGAGCTCACCTCCGTACTCACCCTGGAGCGGCTCCTGGAGCTCTTCACCGAGGTACGGGCCACCGGACGGGATCTGCAGCTGGCCATCGAGACGAAGCATCCCACCCGCTGGGCCGGGCAGGTCGAGGAGCGGCTCCTGGAGCTGCTGAAGCGCTTCGGGCTGGCCGATCCGCCCGCCGACGGGCCCTCCCCCATCCGCGTCATGAGCTTCTCCGCCCGCTCCCTGCACCGCGTCCAGGCGGCCGCGCCCACGCTGCCCACGGTCTACCTGATGCAGTTCGTCTCGCCCCGGATGCGCGACGGGCGGCTGCCCGCCGGGTCGCGGATCGCGGGCCCCGGCATGCGGATCATGCGCAGCCACCCCGGGTACATCGAACGGCTGCACCGCGCGGGGCACCGGGTGCACGTGTGGACCGTGAACGAGCCGGCCGACGTCAACCTGTGCGCCGAACTCGGCGTCGAGGCGATCATCACCAACCGCCCGAAGCAGGTTCTGTCCCAACTGGGCCGCATTTAGTCGGGAATCAGCTCGAAAAGGAACATGCCAGGGCCCGACCTCGATCGTTACGGGGTGTGCTCCGGCGCATTCGCTGCGCGTTCGATCGTTACGAGTGCGTCACCGGCAGCGCATCGGCCGGTTTCCGGTCCAGCTCAGTGGGGCATCCAACCCGTGGCGTGGGGCAAAGGAGGTCTCGGGGGTGGCGTTGGTGGTGGCACAAGAGGTGCCCGCGTCGTCGAGCATGGCCATTCCTCATGGCCCTGCCGGCGTGGGGCAGGCACGACACCGGATGCGTGAGCAGTTGCGCGGCAACGGGGTGTCGGACGCGGTCGTCGACGACGCTGTTCTGATCCTTTCCGAACTTCTCAGCAACGCCTGCCGACATGGCAGGCCGCTCGGACGGCACACCGACGTCGGCGACGGGGACATCCGCGCCGCCTGGCGGGTGGACACCGGTGGCGGGCTCACCGTGGAGGTCACGGACGGCGGCGGCCCGACCCGCCCGGTTCCGGCCACCCCCTCGGTGACGGCACGCGGCGGCCGGGGCCTCAACATCATCAGCGCCCTGGCCCAGGAGTGGGGCGTACGGGACGACTCCTCGGGCGAGGTCACCGTCTGGGCCCTGGTCTCCTCCAAGAAGCCGCCCGGCATCGGTGGCAGCGGCTCCGACGTGAACGGCTCCGGTACGAGCGGTGTGGCCGCGAACGGCACCGGCGCGAACGGCGTCGGCGGGCTCACCGGGTTCGAGGGCCTGGACTTCTCCGAGGCCTTCGACGACGTGGGCTGAGCCGGCATGGGACGTGGGCTGAGCCGGCACGGAGGGCACAGCCCGAACCGCACGGAGGGCACAGCCCGAACCGCACGGGCGACACAGCCCGGACACCACGATCGGCACAGGGCGACCCCCACGATCGGCACAGGGCGAACCCCACGGACAGCGCAGGGCGAACCCCACGGACGGCACCGGCAGTACCGGCGGACGGCACGGGCCGATCCACGGACGGCGCGGGCCGAGCGCGTACACGGGCGGAATCACGTGCGTACGTGGGCGGGGCACGGCTCCCCGGGCGGCTAGGCTCGCGCCGAGTCCGCACTGTCGCAATCGGGAGAACGCCCACCATGGCCAAGAAGCGCCCTCAGACCAAGGCCGGGAAGCAGCAGCTCAAGGACGGTGAGATCCCGGTCGTCGGGGCCCGTGAGCCCTGCCCGTGCGGATCGGGCCGCCGTTACAAGGCGTGTCACGGACGCGCCGCCGCCCAGGCCGTGACCGAGCTCGTGCACCGTCCCTTCGAGGGACTCGCGGGCGAGTGCGACTGGGTCGCGCTGCGCGAGCTGGTGCCCGCCGCCACGGTCGAACTGACCCTCAAGGACGGGCTGCCCGAAGGGGTTCCGTCGGTGACGCTCGCGACGGTCCTGCCGATGGCCTGGCCGGCGCTGCGCCGCGACGACGGTTCCGTCCTGCTCGCCCTGCAGAACGACACCTCCTCCGGCGACCTCAGCCGCGACCTCGCGGACACCCTCCAGCGCGCCCTGGAGGCCGAGCCCGGATCCCCGGTCACCGCCCGCCGCGTACCGGCCGACGGTCCGCGCCTCCAGGACCTCCTCGCCCCGGACGCCGCCTTCGAGCCGGACGTGCACTCCGGGTTCGAGTTCTGGGTGCCGGACGCGGAGAACGCCACCCCCGAGGTGTCCGCGTCGTTGGAGCGCGCGAACGCCGCCGCGATCCCGACGACGCTGCTCTCCGGCGTCGACGCCGCGTACTGGTGCGAGACCCCGGAGAAGAACCACCTGCGCTGGGTCATGCCGCACCCCGAGGAGCAGCTCCTCGACGCGCTCGCCCGGCTGCACGCCGCGGGCACCTCCTCGCTCGGCGACGACACCCGGCTGGTCGGGTCGTTCCGGGCGCACGGGCTCGTCGTCCCCGTCTGGGATCTGCCGACCTCGATGGGTGCCGAGGCGTGCGAGAAGCCCGCCGTCGAGTTCGCCGAGCGACTGGCGGCGGCGCTCGCGTCCGACGCCCCGCTCACCGCCGAGGAACGCCGTGCCCGGGGCGGTCTCACCAACCGCCAGGTGACCCTCAGCTGACCGTGCCGACGGGGCGCCGCAGACGGTGACTCGCATCACAACTCGCCGTACTCGTAAGTAAATCGGCGTCCCTACAGGCGAGATCGAATTTGCGAACGGCAGATCTCTTGTTACGGTTCTAGAAGCCCGGTCGCTGGTGCATCCCCCGTCGCCAGCGACCGGGCGTCCTCGTTTCCGGCTGCGGCCCGCCCTGTGACACCTCCGGGTGCGGCGCCCGTACGGGCCCCCTCACCCCCGCCCCCACGCACCGCCTCGGTCAGTCCCCGGCGCCCGGCGCCCGTTCGGATCCGGCGCGGAGCAGCAGCGGCGCCTCGTCCACCGGCCCGGCGCCCACGAACTCCGCGACCGCCGTGGCGGATCGGGGCGCCCCCGTGGAGGGGACGCGCGGCGTCTCGCAGGTGCCCGGCTCGTCGTGCGCGATCGGCGCGCAGTGCAGCTCCACGGTCCGCCCGCCCGGGCCCATCAGCGTGAGCACGGATCGGAGTTCCTCACCGGTCGCGTTCCGGTAGTAGACGCGCGCCCACATCTCGCCGTCCTGGGTCATGACGCAGGTCTGCGCCTCGACGCCCTCCGGTGCGACCAGCTCGGGTCCGCACCGGGACGCCGCACCCGAACGTTCAAACGCCGCCGTACCCGAACGATCAGACTCCGGCAGGGAACCGGCTTCTGCGCTCATTTCCGATGGCGATTTCGGCAATGTCGAAGAAAGGGCGGCGGGATCATCTCCGGATAGCCGATCAGAAACCTTTGGCCTACGACTTCCTGGCGACCCGCCAGATGATTTACCGGCGACCGGATCAGCCGATACGGCATCCGGAGCAACAGCGGGGTGCGCGGAAGCAACCAGCGGAACAAAGCATCCGCACACCACGGCTGCCGTGAGACCGATCATGCGGAGATTCATGGTGGCCCCACCTGGCAACTGCGCGGAATTACTGACGACGGGCCGACGATATCGACGGAATGCGCACCGCCGGGGCGCCCGGCACCCGATTACCTTGGATCCTGTCCGGCTCACACCCGTTCGAGTGAGCCGGACACCGGACTGCCCCCTCCCGAAGCCTCAGGAGGTCAGTACGCGAGCCGGCTGCCGCCGCCCGGGGCGCCCGTGCTCGCCTCGACCAGGGCGTCCAGGACCGCTTCGACATCCGGCAGCCAGGGCGCCGCGGCCACCGGCGCCCCGCCCTTCGCCCGCACACGCGACACCGGGGCGGCAGCGGAAGCGGACGTTCCGAGCGGCACCCCACGCCGCTCCCAGCGGACCTGGCCGGTGCCGGTCCGGGACGGCGGCAGGACGAGGTAGCCGCCCTCGCCGTGGAACCGGAGCGAACTGGGCACCCAGTCCTTCGCGTACAACAGCTCGCCGAGCCGTTCCAGGGTGTACGGGGCCACCAGCAGCGACCACCGGGTGGGTGTCGCCACGACCGGGCCGAGCCGCATGCCGAGGACGTCGAGGGCGCTCAGCGCTCGGGCGCCGGCCACGGCGGGCAGGCTCACCGCGCAGGGCGCGCGGCCGCCGGTCGCCAGCATCACGGGGGCGGTGGGGCGGTTGGTCCACCACCAGCGCACCATGCGCTCGTCCGTGGTGGCCGCCAGCAGGCCGGGGTCGAAGGGGTGTGCGCCCGGTACGGCGCAGTCGGGTTCGGGGCAGGCGCAGCCGGGGCCGGCGCTCTCGCCGTGCGGGGCGGCCTGCGCCGTCCCCACTCCGGGGAGCACGGGCCATTGCCATACGGTGGCGCAGGTCAGGGCCGCGTCGAGCCGGGCGGCCCCCTCCTTGCGCCGGAGCCGGAGCCTGCGTCGCCTTCCGAGGATCTCGCGCATGAGCGCTCGTTCCTTTCCGTTGAACGCCGAATCCACATGACAGCACGCGTGTGTGACACCACGTGCGTATCTCTTCGCTGTGCGTACGTGCCCATCAGTTCTGCGGTACGGGGACGGGTGTGCCGTCGATACCGAGCGTGAGCCGAGCCGAGCCGAGTGGAATCGATCCGAATAGAACCGATCTTGGTGGAACTGAGAGCCGAACCGAGCAGAGTCGAACCGAACTGAGCTGACTGACCGAACGGGGCCGAACTGACCGAGCGGAGTCGCGCTGCTCCGGCGGAGTCGTGCGGGTCGAACCGAGCGGGTCGAGCCGGGCCGGCGGTCGCCGGGCGAGGGCAGCATGCGCCTCGCCTGCCGTCCCTGGTGCGAACCCCACCGTCCGGGGCGGGGGCGTCATCGTCACGGGCTAGGACGCCCGAACCCGCTGCCGGGTTCCTGGGCGATCACAACTGCACCCGCGCACCACCGTTTACGTACCCAGCATGCCCGGGATGACGCTCCTCCGGCGACCTGACCCCGGAGGCACCCCTGTCGAGCAGCCCCAGTCGATCGCAAATAGCGTCCATAGGGTGCATTTTTTGGCCAAGTTAACCGACACTGGGAGAGCACGAATCGCCCGGACCCCGAAGGGACAATGCTGGACATCGGGTTACTTGTGCGTGTACATGTGGATGCATTGATAGTGGCGCAGAATCACATGGGGGTTTGCGATGCTATTCGACGAATCGCACCGGTCGGAAAGCTGGCTGCCATGAGCGCCCCACACCTGCCGAAAGTGGCTGGAATCGATCCAGAGGTTCCGGTTTCAACGCACACTTCCGCGCCCCTGACGGCGGTCCCGGGACCGCCCGGAGCCTTCATCCAGGACCGTCTGGCGGGCTGGGTCTCGGACCTCACCACCCTGCACGAACTCACCGAGCGGCTGGCCGGGACGAGCACCCTCGACACCGCCCTGAACGAGCTGCTGCACGCCGGAGCCGCCCTCGTCGGCGCCCGCCGCGGACTTCTCGTTCTGGAACCGGCGAACGGCGAAGGCCCCTCCACCACCCGCGGCCTCGGGCTCACCCACGCCGAGCTCGGGTACTTCGAGACCGTGCCGCGCGCGGCCACCGCCCTGGGCCGCGTCCTCGACGGGCTGCCGGACACCGCCGACGGGGTCGCCGACCCCGACCTGCTCGGCGAACAGGACCTGGACCCCCGGCACCGCGAGGTCGCCACCCGGCTCGGCTACGCCGCGAGCTACGCCCTCCCCCTCGCCTCCGAGGCGGCCGGCCGGCTCGGCGCGGCGCGCTGGATCTACGACGAACCGGCCGAGCCCGCGCAGAAGCAGCGCCACCTCGCCGGCCTTTACGCGCGCTACGCCACCGAGCACCTGGCCCGCCTGATCGAGCTGGAGCGCGCCCGCGCGGACATCGCCGCCGTCGCCGAGGAACTGCTGCCGAGCCGGCTCCCCCGGATCCCCGGCGTCCGGCTCGCCGCCCGGCACCGCACCGGCCCCCAGGGAGGCGGCGACTGGTACGACGCGCTGCCGCTGCCCGACCGCACGCTCGGCCTCGCCGTCGGTTCCGTGGGCGGGTCCGGGCCGAGCGCCATGGCCGCGATGGGCCGGCTCCGCGCCAGCCTGCGGGCGTACGCCGTGATGGAGGGCGAGGACCCCGTCGCCGTACTCTCCGACCTGGAACTGCTGCTGCGGCTCACCGAGCCCGCGCGGACCGCGACCGCCCTGTTCGCCTACTGCGAGCCCGCCGCCCGCAAGGTCGTGCTGGCCGGGGCCGGGCACACCCCGCCGCTGATCCTCGGCGAGCGGCGCTGCGAGTACGTCGAGACCACGCTCTCCGCCCCGCTCGGGATGCTCGCCTGCTGGGAGGCGCCGAGCGTGGAGTTCAGTCCCGCGCCCGGTGAGACGGTGCTGCTCTACACGGACGGGCTGCTGCGTCGGACCGGGGACGCGATGGACCGCGCCTTCGCCCGGCTGCACTCCGCCGCCGCCTCCGTACCGAAGGCGGACCGGCACGATCCGGCGGCCGTCGCCGACCACGTCCTGCGCACGATGCTCCCCGACGGCCTCGACCGGAGCGACTCCACCGAGGACGTCGTGATCCTCGCCGCCCACTTCGACTGATCGATCGACTGACAGCTCGACCGCCCGGCTGCCCCTGTGACGCCCTCCCCGACGCTCTCTCCTGTAACAGGCCCTTCGGCCCTGGGCCCCCTTCCGTACGCCCGTACGATGGGTGATGGTCCAGTGTCGTATCAAGGAGAGACAAATCGTGTCTGAGGAGCTCATTCCGGAGAACCCGGAGCAGGAGACCGAAGAGAACGAAGCGGCGGAACCGGTCAAGCAGCGGAAGAACGGCCTGTACCCGGCCGTCTCCGACGAGCTCGCCGACAACATGAAGTCGGGCTGGGCCGACACGGAGCTGCACGACCTCCAGCCGATCGCCCAGGCCGAGCACACCGCCGCCCGGCGCGCCGCGCTCTCCGCGCGCTTCCCCGGCGAGCGCCTGGTCATTCCCGCGGGCAACCTGAAGACCCGCTCCAACGACACCGAGTACGCCTTCCGCGCCTCCACCGAGTACGCGTACCTCACCGGTGACCAGACCCAGGACGGCGTGCTCGTCCTGGAGCCGACGGGCGACACCGGCCACGAGGCCACCGTCTACCTGCTACCCCGCTCCAACCGGGAGAACGGCGAGTTCTGGCTCGACGGCCAGGGCGAGCTGTGGGTCGGCCGCCGCAACTCCCTCTCCGAGGCCGAGCAGCTGCTGGGCATCCCCGCGAAGGACGTTCGCGAGCTTCCCGCCGCGCTCGCCGAGGCCACCGGCCCGGTCCGTAACGTCCGCGGCCACGACGCCGCCATCGAGGCCGCCCTCACCGACAAGGTCACCGCGGAGCGCGACGAGGAGCTGCGCGTCCACCTCTCCGAGGCCCGCCTGGTGAAGGACGCCTTCGAGATCGCCGAGCTGCAGAAGGCGTGCGACGCCACCGCGCGCGGCTTCGAGGACGTCGTGAAGAGCCTGGACAAGGCCGAGGCGACCAGCGAGCGCTTCATCGAGGGCACGTTCTTCCTGCGCGCCCGCATCGAGGGCAACGACATCGGCTACGGCTCGATCTGCGCCGCAGGGCCGCACGCCACCACCCTGCACTGGGTCCGCAACGACGGCGCGGTCCGCGCGGGCGAGCTGCTGCTCCTGGACGCCGGGGTCGAGACCAACGACCTCTACACCGCCGACGTGACGCGCACCCTGCCGATCAACGGCACGTTCTCGCCGCTCCAGCGCAAGATCTACGACGCGGTGTACGAGGCCCAGGAGGCGGGCATCGCCGCCGTGAAGCCCGGTGCCGACTACCGCGACTTCCACGACGCCGCGCAGCGCGTGCTCGCCGAGAAGCTCGTCGAGTGGGGCCTGCTCGGCGACCTGTCCGTGGACAAGGTCCTGGAGCTGGGCCTCCAGCGCCGCTGGACCCTGCACGGCACCGGCCACATGCTCGGCATGGACGTCCACGACTGCGCCGCCGCGCGCACCGAGACGTACGTCAACGGCACGCTGGAGCCGGGCGTCTGCCTGACGGTCGAGCCGGGTCTGTACTTCCAGGCCGACGACCTGACCGTGCCCGAGGAGTACCGGGGCATCGGCGTCCGGATCGAGGACGACATCCTGGTCACCGAGGACGGCAACCGGAACCTCTCCGACTCGCTGCCCCGCCGGGCCGACGAGGTCGAGGCCTGGATGGCGCGGCTGAAGGGCTGACCCTCCCTTAGAAAACGCGCCGGGGCGCGCCGCTCACTACACCGTGAGCAGCGCGCCCTCGCGCCATTTCAGGACCTTGTCGAAGCTGACCACCGCGCCGCGGCCCGGCCGGTTGCCGAACTGGACGTGGTCGGAGAGCTGCTGGATGAGGTCGAGACCCCGCCCGCTCTCGGCTTCGGATTGTGGGTAATGCGCGGCTGGGCGAAGCGCGCGCCGGGCGGGAAAGCCCGGCCCCGAGTCACTGACCTCGATACGGCATTTCTCGCCGTCCAGATAGGCCGTGACCCGGTACTGCCCGGAGTCCGCGGAAGGGCGTCCGTACCCGGAATCCCCCGGCTCTCCGAGAGCCGTCCGATCGCCGCCGTGCTCGACGGCGTTCGCACAGGCCTCGCTGAGCGCGACCGACAGGTCGAAGGAGATGTCCGGATCCACCCCTGCGGTTTCCATGGTGCCGAGCAGAAAACGACGGGCGAGCGGAACGCTCGCAGCTTCGCGCCGCAAATGGAGAGACCACCAGATGCTCATCTTCCAGCCTCCTGGCTGCGGCTCGACGTATCGATACGTATTGCCGCCCTCGGCACTTCGTAAGCACGGATCGGGTGGGAGAGCCCTCATTCGGCGGATGTGGATATTCGGCCGCCCGGTGTATGGACCGGCCCGGCCGCAGGTCACAGGGCCCGTCCCGGCGACCGGAAGCGCGCGCCCCCGGTCCGTACATCCCCCACGAACAGGCGCAACAAGCACGGTTGGGGACGGAGCCTGATCTTCCGGACCTGCCGTACGGCGCACGGGGGTGCAGTGCGATGATGTCCCGGCCATGTCCACGCCTCTCGCACGCGCCGGAGCCGGTCTGCGGCTCATGAGGGCCGCGGTGTTCACCGCGGTCTGTGTCGTGCTGTCCGCGGCCGGGCACACGCTCGCCGCCGGTACGGCCGTCCCCGCGTGGACGTTGCTCGCCGGATTCCTCGGCGTCCTCGCCGTAGCCACCCTCCTCGCCGGACGGGAACGTTCCCTTCCGGCCATCGTGGGCGCGCTGGCCGGCGGGCAGATCCTCCTGCACGTGCTGTTCGCGTACGGCAGCCACGGCGGCGCCCCGACCGGCGCCGCCGGGACCACGAGCGGCGACAACCCGCTCATCCGGTTCGCCTCCGGGCTTGTCTGCGGCGAAGGACCGGCGGGGCTGAACGCGGCCGAGGCCCACCGCATCGTCTCCTCCGCGGGCATCGACCCGTCGTCGCTCGCGGGGGCCCACGGCCATGTCGCGGCGGGCGGCGGATCCGGAGCGGCCCAGTCCGCCGCTTCGGCGGCCCCGGACGGCGCCTCCGGCATCGCCCAGGTCTGTGCCGCGGTGACCGCGATGCTGCCGAGCCTGCCGATGTTCCTGGTCCACGTCCTCGTCGCGCTCGCCACCGGCTGGCTGCTGCGGCGCGGGGAGATCGCCCTCTTCGCGCTGGCCCGGCTCTCCGCCCAGAGCGCCCAGGCGTTGGCGGCCGGGGCGCGGCTGCGTTCGCTGCGGGCGGCGCTCGCCCTCGTCCGCGCGCTGCGGGCCGGGGAGTGGGAGCAGGCCGTGGCCGGGCCGCGCGTGCCGCGTCGCTCCGACGACGTACCGCTGCCGACCCCGGGGGATCCTCTGCAGCACCTGGTGATCAGGCGCGGGCCGCCGGCCCCGTACGCCCTCGCAGCCTGACGCGACGCCTCCACCGGGCCCGCGGGCCGCTCGCGCACGTCCCTGTGCACGCGACCGTCCGCACGGAACCGCACCTCGAGGTGTCGTGATGCCGCCGCGCATCCGCGCGCCGGACCACCATGTTCCGTTTCCCTGTGGAGATTCCTGCCATGAAGCTTTCCCGTATCGCCCTCGCCGGCGGCGTCGCCGCTTCCACCGTTCTGCTGATCGCCGGCCCGGCCGCCGCCCACGTCAGCGTCCAGCCGGTGGGCGAGGCCGCCAAGGGCGGATACGCCACGCTCAACTTCAAGGTCCCCAACGAGCGCGACCAGGCCTCGACGGTGAAGCTCGAAGTCAACTTCCCGGCCGATCACCCGCTCTCCTCCGTCACCCCGCAGGCCGTTCCGGGCTGGGACATCAAGATCGACAAGAGCAAGCTCGACAAGCCCCTCGAAGTGCACGGCAAGAAGATCACCGAGGCCGTCTCCAAGGTGACCTGGACCGCGGACGACAGCGAGATCGCCCCCGGCTACTTCCAGCAGTTCCCGGTCTCCGTCGGCGCGCTGCCCGAGGACGCCGACCAGCTCGTCTTCAAGGCGATCCAGACGTACGACAACAAGGAAGTCGTCCGCTGGATCGAGGAGCCCACCGAGGGCGGCGAGGAGCCCGACAGCCCCGCCCCGGTCCTGAAGCTGGCCGCCGCCTCCGACGACCACCACGGAGGCGGCGCGGCCGACGACGCGAAGGAGGCCGACGACCACAAGGCCGCCGACACCGCCGCGTCGACCAAGGAGACCCACGCAGCCGCGTCCTCCTCCTCCTCCAGTGACACCACCGCCCGCACCCTGGGCATCATCGGCATCGTCATCGGTGTCGCCGGTGTCGCGTTCGGCGTGCTCGCCGGACGCCGCCGCTCGGCCTGACCGGCCGGTTCCCTCACCCGCACCACGTTCAGGACATCTCTTTCATGCGCAACAGAAAAGCAGTGACGGCCGTGGCGTTCGCCGCCGCGGCCGCACTGGCCCTCTCCGCCTGCGGCTCCGGTGACGACAAGGCGGGCTCCTCGGCCGTCGCCGACGTCAGCGCCGCGCCGAAGGACAAGGCCGCGACCGTACTCGACCAGCCGTTCACCAAGCCGAACCTCGTCCTCACCGATACGCAGGGCAAGGAGTACGACCTCCGCGAGGCGACCAAGGGCAAGCCGACGCTCATCTACTTCGGCTACACCAACTGCCCCGACGTCTGCCCGCTGACCATGAGCAACATCTCCCTCGCCAAGCGGGAGCTGCCCAAGGCCGACCAGGACAAGCTCCAGGTCGTCTTCGTCACCACCGACCCCGAGCGCGACACCCCCGCCTCGCTCGGCAAGTGGCTCTCCGCCCAGGACCCCACCTTCACCGGTCTCACCGGCGACTTCCCGACCATCCAGGCCGGGGCGCGGCAGATCGGCATCGGCATCGACGCGCCGAAGAAGGAGAAGGACGGGACCGTCGTCTCGATGCACGGCGCCCAGGTCATCGCCTTCTCGCCGAAGACGGACGAGGGGTACGTGCTCTACGGCGAGGACACCTCCGCCGACGAGTACGCGAAGGACCTCCCCAAGCTGATCAAGGGGGAGACCCCGTGAACCGCCGCCGCACGGCTCTCGCCGGCGCGCTCGCCCTCGCCTCCGGGCTGACGCTGGCCGGGTGCTCGTCGGACGGCGGGCAGGACAGCGAGCCGGTTCTGAAGGTCGTGGGGGCGTATCTGCCGCAGCCGGTCAGCGACATGGCCGCCGGTTTCCTCGTCGTACAGAACAGCGGCGGGACCGGGGACCGGCTCACCTCGGTGACCAGTCCGCTCTCGGACGACGTCACCATCCACGAGACGAAGAACCAGAAGATGCGCGAGGTCTCCTCGTTCGAGGTGCCCGCGAACGGCGAGCTCGATCTCGAACGCGGTGGCAACCACATCATGTTCATGAAGCTCAAGCAGAAGCCCAAGCAGGGCGAGAAGGTCCCCGTCGAGCTGCACTTCGAGAAGGCCGACCCGATCAAGGTCGACCTGCCGGTGAAGGAAACCACCCACAACCCGAAGAAGCAGTGAGGGACTGACCCCAGATGTCTGCCACCGCCCCGTACGCCGGACCCTCCCCGATACGCCGGCCACTCGCCGCCGCCGCGCTCCTCGCCGCCCTCGTCAGCCTGGTGTTCGGGCTGCTGCTGGCCGGCGCGGGCCCGGCGTCCGCGCACGCCGCCCTCACCGGGAGCGACCCGGGGGACGGGGCGGTGGTGGACACCGCGCCCAAGGAGGTCACCCTCAGCTTCTCCGAGGCGATCGCCGTGGGCGACGACTCCATCCGGGTCCTCGACCCGAGCGGCAAGCGCGCCGACACCGGGGCCGAGCCGAAGGACCTGTCCGAGGGCTCCACCGTCCGGTACGGCGTCGCGCTCCACACCGGGCTGCCGGACGGCACCTACACGGTGGCCTGGCAGGCGATCTCCGCCGACAGCCACCCGATCTCCGGCGCGTTCACGTTCTCCGTCGGCGCCCCGTCCGACACCACGGTCGCCCTGCCCTCCCAGGAGGCGGGCGGCGGTCCGGTCGGCGTCGTCTACGACATCGCGCGCTACGCGGCGTACGGCGGGTTCGTCCTGCTCGTCGGCGGCAGCGCGTTCGTCCTGATCTGCTGGCAGCGCGGCGCGACCGCCCTGCCGATGCAGCGGCTCGTGGTGCGCGGCTGGCTCACCCTGACCGCGGCGACGCTGGTCATGCTGCTGCTGCGCAATCCCTACACCGGCAGCGGGAAGTTCGCCGACGCCTTCGACCTAGCCGGACTCCAGTCCGTCCTGGACACCAAGCCCGGCGCCGCTCTCGTCTCCCGGCTGCTGCTGCTCGGGGCCGCCGCGCTGTTCATCGCCGTGCTGTTCGGTACGTACGCGCGGCGCGAGGACGAGCGCGAGAAGAAGGACCTCACCTTCGGCCTGGCGGTCGGGGGCGGGGTGGTCGCGGCGGGCATCGCCGCCACCTGGGCGATGTCCGAGCACGCCTCGACCGGCATCCAGGCGAACATCGCCATGCCGGTGGATGTCCTGCACCTGCTGGCCGTCGCCGCGTGGCTCGGCGGGCTCGCCTCGCTCCTGGTGGCGCTGTACCGGACGCCGGACATCGGGAGCGCCGCGGTCCGGCGCTTCTCCGCGGTCGCGTTCAGCAGTGTCGTGGTCCTGGCGGCGACCGGGATCTACCAGTCCTGGCGGCAGGTCGGCTCCTGGTCGGCGCTGACCGGGACGCGCTACGGGCAGCTGCTGATCCTCAAGGTGGCGCTGATCGCCGTCCTGCTCGCGGTCGCCTGGTTCTCCCGGCGCTGGACGGGACGGCTGACGGACCCGGCGGTCGCTGCGGAGGAGGCTCCCGGGGAGGCGGCCGAGGAGGAGGCCGAGGAATCGGGCGCGGAGTCGGTCGAAGAGGCCAAGGACGCCCCGGTCGATGTCGACCCCGAGCGCGCCGCGCAACTGGCCCGTCAGCGGGCCGCCCTGACCGCGACGAAGAAGAAGCGGATTCGGGACGCCGACCCGGAGCGCTCCGGGCTGCGCCGCTCGGTCCTGGCCGAGGCCGCCGTCGCCGTCGTCCTGCTGGCCGTCACCACCATGCTGACGTCCACCGAGCCGGGCCGTACGGAGGAGGAGGCGGCGGGCGGCACCCCGTCCGCGAGCGCTCCCGCCGCCGGGGGCCCGGTCAACCTGAGCATGCCGTTCGACACCGGCGGCCAGAACGGCAAGGGCACCGTCCGCATCGACATCGAACCCGGCCGCACCGGCTCCAACGAGCTGCATGTGTGGATCGACGGCAGCAACGGCAAGCCGATGGACGTCCCCGAGCTGAAGCTGGCCCTCACCCTGGAGTCGAAGGACATCGGCCCGCTGCCGGTCGTCCCGGACCGGCTGGCCGAGGGGCACTGGTCGGCGAGTGCTGTACAGATTCCGATGGCCGGGGACTGGAAGATCGACGTGACGGTACGGACCTCCGACATCGACCAGGTCACCATCGACAAGAACGCGAAGATCGGCTGAGCACGGTGAGCAAGACCACGAAACAGGCCCCGGCCGTCCACCCGGACAGCAACGACGGTGCCGCCACCACCGGCGTATCGCGGCGGCGGCTGCTGGGCACCGCCGGTGCGGCGGGCGCCACGGGGCTGGTGCTGGGCGCCGGGGGCGGGGCCGCCGGGTACGCCGCCACCCGCCCCGAGGAGCCCACCGCGCTGACGAGCGTCGGGGCGACCGAGGCGATGTTTCACGGGAAACATCAACCGGGGATCACCACTCCGCTTCAGGCCCGGGGCCATCTCGTCGCCTTCGACCTGGCGGCGGGCGCGGGGCGCAAGGAGGCGGCGGCGCTGCTGCGGCGCTGGTCGGCGGTGGCGAAGGAGCTGATGGCGGGCCGCCCGGCGGCCGGTTCGGCCGACGGCCCCGGGCACGACACCGGGATCGCCCTGGACGCGGGTCCGTCGTCCCTGACCGTCACGTTCGGCTTCGGCCGTACGTTCTTCGCGCGCACGGGTCTGACCGCCCGCCTGCCCGCCGCGCTCGATCCGCTGCCCGCGTTCTCCGCCGATGCCCTCGACGCCCGGCGTTCGAACGGCGACCTGTGGGTGCAGATCGGCGCGGACGACGCGCTGGTCGCCTTCCACGCGCTCCGGGCCCTCCAGAAGGAGGCCGCGGGCACGGCACGGGTGCGGTGGCAGATGAACGGCTTCAACCGCACCCCCGGCGCGACCGCCCGGCCGATGACCGCCCGCAACCTGATGGGCCAGATCGACGGGACCGGCAACCCGAAACCGTCCGAGGAGGACTTCGACCGGCGCGTCTTCGTCCCCGCCTCCCCCGGGAAGCCGCAGGAGTGGATGGAGGGCGGTTCGTACGCCGTCGTCCGCCGGATCCGGATGCTCCTGGACGACTGGGAGAAGCTTCCGGTGGAGCGCCAGGAGCGGGTCATCGGGCGACGCAAGGCGGACGGAGCCCCGCTGAGCGGGGGGACCGAGACCACGGAGATGGACCTCGACAAGGCGGGCCCGGACGGCAGGCTCGTGATCCCCGACAACGCCCACGCCCGGATCTCCTCACCCGAGGAGAACGGCGGGGCCGCCATGCTGCGGCGTCCGTTCTCGTACCACGACGGCATCGCGGAGGACGGCACTCCGGACGCCGGGCTCCTGTTCATCTGCTGGCAGGCGGACCCGTTCCGGGGCTTCGTGCCGGTGCAGCGCAAGCTCGACCGGGGCGACGCGCTGTCGCCGTTCCTGAGGCACGAGGCGAGCGGGGTGTTCGCGGTCCCGGGCGGGGCGGCGGAGGACGCGTACGTGGGACAGCGGCTCCTGGAGGCGTAGGAGCCGCGGAGTCGTAAGGGCCCTGGAGGCGTAGGAGCCCTGGGCCGTAAGAGCCCCGGAGTCGTGGTCACGCGTACGGCCCGGGGAGGGCACTCGACCGCATCCTGAGACGGCGCGGCGGGTCTCGCGGGGCGCATTAGGGTGACCGTATGTCAGCCACGCGCTACGCCTATCTCGGCCCCGAAGGCACCTTCACCGAGGTCGCCCTCCGTACGCTTCCTGAAGCCGCAACCCGTGAGCTCGTCCCGATGCTGTCCGTGCCGGCCGCCCTGGACGCCGTACGCAGCGGGGAGGCGGCGGCGGCGCTCGTACCGATCGAGAACTCCGTCGAGGGCGGCATCACCGCGACGCTGGACGAGCTGGCCGGCGGGGAACCGCTGATGATCTACCGCGAGGTGCTGCTCTCCATCACCTTCGCGCTGCTGGTGCGGCCCGGGACCAAGCTGTCGGACATCAAGACGGTCACCGCGCATCCGGCCGCCCAGCCGCAGGTGCGCAAGTGGATGGCGGAGCACCTTCCGGGGGCCCTGTGGGAGTCGGCGGCGTCCAACGCGGACGGGGCCCGGCTGGTCCAGGAGGGGCGGTACGACGCCGCGTTCGCCGGGGAGTTCGCCGCTGCCACCTACGGCCTGGAGCCGCTGGTGACGGAGATCCACGACGCGGCGAACGCCCAGACCCGCTTCGTCCTGGTGGGCCGGCCCGCCCGGCCCTCCGCACCGACCGGCGCGGACAAGACCTCCGTGGTGATCTGGCTGGACGACGACCACCCCGGCGCCCTGCTGGAGCTGCTCCAGGAGTTCGCGGTGCGCGGCGTCAACCTGATGCTGATCCAGTCCCGCCCGACCGGTGAGGGGATCGGCAACTACTGCTTCGCCGTGGACGCGGAGGGGCACATCGCGGACCGGCGGGTCGGGGAGGCCCTGATGGGGCTGAAGCGGATCAGCCCGAAGGTGCGGTTCCTCGGTTCGTACCCGCGGGCGGGCGTCTCGCCGGACGAGGTGCGACCGCTGCGGGCGGGCACGTCGGACACCGCGTTCACCGACGCCTCCGACTGGCTGGCGCGCAGCCAGGACGGCCGGATCTGACGGCAGCAGGGCAGGAGAGGCCCCGGGGCACCTGGCGACTTCGGGCACCCGGCCGGCCTCCTTGTGCGCTCCGCAGCAGTGCGATCTACAGATAGTCACGCACGCCGGAGAGTTATCCACAGGGAAGGCTCTCGACCTGGGGACAAGTCGACACCCTCATGCGACATCGTCGACAAATCAACCCAGCAGCCCCGAAGTCGTCCACAGGGGCTCGATGCACTACGAGGCGGCACGAGCCTCCCGTGTCACCCGAATTCCCTTGATCGACTCTTTGGGGCGGTGAATTCCCACCCGAACGAGCACGCAGAACGGGTTTGAGCGAGGACTCCGCAGCACTTCGTCCGGGTTCCGGAACAAGACCTTCCGGCATCCACAGAACTTCCACACAGCCTGTGGATAACTATTCCGGCATCGGGATTCCTGTGGACAACAGCGACCGGCACACCCCCAACTCCCCTCCTGCCCAAGGCGGGTGCGTCAAGGCGGACCGCACCTTCTGCCCTGTTCAGGGGAGTTAACCACCGTTATTGACATCGGCGCCGCCGCCGCCCGCGATTCCCCCTCAGAAATATCAATTCCGGCAATTCGGTCATAGTGACACGCTCGGCCATATCGGTTCGAGTGCGAGAACCGCGCACCGGTAGCCTGGAGGGGTGATTGACCTTCGCCTGCTCCGTGAGGACCCCGACCGTGTTCGCGCCTCCCAGCGCGCCCGTGGAGAGGACGTCGCCCTCGTCGACGCCCTGCTCTCCGCCGACGAGCTGCGCAGGTCGTCCGGCGTCCGCTTCGACGAACTCCGCTCCGAGCAGAGGCAGCTCGGCAAGCTGATCCCCAAGGCCACCCCCGAGGAGCGCACCGAGCTCCTCAAGAAGGCCGAGCAGCTCAAGGCCGGCGTCAAGGCGGCCGACGCCGCCCAGGACGAGGCCGACGCCGACGCCAAGCGGCTGCTGCTCCAGCTCGGCAACATCGTCCACGAGGACGTGCCGGTCGGCGGCGAGGAGGACTTCGTCGTCCTGGAGACGCACGGCACCATCCGCGACTTCGGCGCCGAGGGCTTCGAGCCCAAGGACCACCTGGAGCTCGGCGAGGCGCTCGGCGCCATCGACATGGAGCGCGGGGCGAAGGTCTCCGGCTCGCGGTTCTACTACCTCACGGGCGTCGGCGCGCTCCTGGAGCTCGCCCTCGTCAACGCGGCGATCGCGCAGGCCACCGAGGCCGGTTTCATCCCGATGCTGACCCCGGCGCTGGTCCGCCCGCGCGCCATGGAGGGCACCGGCTTCCTCGGCCAGGCATCGGAGAACGTCTACCACCTGGAGAAGGACGACTACTACCTGGTCGGCACCTCCGAGGTCCCGCTCGCCGCGTACCACATGGACGAGATCATCGACGCCGACAAGCTGCCCCTGCGGTACGCCGGGTTCTCCCCGTGCTTCCGCCGCGAGGCCGGCACGTACGGCAAGGACACCCGCGGCATCTTCCGCGTCCACCAGTTCGACAAGGTCGAGATGTTCTCGTACGTCGACCCGGCGGACGCCGAGGCCGAGCACCGCAGGCTCCTGGAGTGGGAGAAGCAGTGGCTCACCGGCCTCGAACTGCCCTTCCAGGTGATCGACGTCGCCACCGGTGACCTCGGCGCATCGGCCTCGCGGAAGTTCGACTGCGAGGCGTGGATCCCGACCCAGGGCAAGTACCGCGAGCTGACCTCCGCGTCGAACTGCGACGGCTTCCAGGCCCGCCGCCTGTCCGTCCGGATGCGCGACGGCAAGAAGGTCCAGCCGCTGGCCACGCTGAACGGCACGCTCTGCGCCGTACCGCGCACGATCGTGGCGATCCTGGAGAACCACCAGCTCCCCGACGGTTCGGTCCGGGTGCCCGAGATGCTCCGCCCCTACCTGGGCGGGCGCGAGGTCCTGGAACCGGTCGCCAAGTGACCTTCCCCTACAAGCTCGTCGCGACCGACCTCGACGGCACCCTGCTGCGCGAGGACGACACGGTCTCCGAGCGCACCCGCGAGGCCCTGGCCGCCGCCACGGCGGCCGGCGCCGCGCACATCATCGTCACCGGACGCGCGGTCCCCTGGACCCGGCACATCCTGGACGACCTCGGTTACGAGGGGCTCGCCGTCTGCGGCCAGGGCGCGCAGGTCTACCACGCGGGTGAGCACAAGCTGCTGACCTCGCTGACCCTGGACCGTCAGCTCGCCGGTCTCGCCCTGTCCAAGATCGAGGCGGAGGTCGGCCCGCTGCACCTGGCGGCCAGCCGCGACGGCCTCGAAGGCGAAGTGCTGGTCGGCCCCGGCTACCGGGTCCAGGAGGGACCGCTCCCGTACCTCTTCGTGGACGACGCCACCGAGATGTGGACGGCCCCGCTCAACAAGGTCTACATACAGCACCCGGAGCTGGACGACGACGCGCTGGCCTTCGCCGCGCGGGCGGCCGTCGGCAGCCTGGTCGACGTGGTCATGGCCGGTGCCGGCGTGGTCGAGATCCTGCCGCTGGGCCTGAGCAAGGCGACCGGCCTTTCGCTGGCCGCCCGCCGGCTCGGCGTGAAGGCCGCCGACACGATCGCCTTCGGCGACATGCCGAACGACATCCCGATGTTCGGCTGGGCCCAGCACAGCGTCGCCATGGCCAACGCCCACGACGACCTGAAGGCCGTCGCCCACGAGATCACGGCGTCCAACGAGGACGACGGGATCGCGGTCGTCCTGGAGGAGCTGCTCCGCTCGGCGCCCGTACAGCCCGCGCGGTAGCCCGCCCCGCTCGCATCCCGGTCAGCGCGACAGCGGCCCGGCACCGTACCCACGGTGC
>NZ_JBHXJG010000104.1:0-24396 GCF_042723425.1 Streptomyces sp. NPDC058375
GCCACCTGGTCCTGCGGGGCGAACAGGTCACTGACGCACCGGACCCCGTCGGGGCCTCCCGCCTCCAGGATCAGCCGCGCGTCCCAAGCCGTGTCGCGGACACCGACGGGGCGCAGGCGGCGCGAGACGTCGGCCCGTGCGCGCCAGATGATCCCGTTGCCGTCGTGCCGGACCTCCTCGACCGGGAACGCGACGGCGCGCGCCCCGCCCCGGGCCCGGAACTCCAGGGTGGCGGTGAGCGGGGTGTCGGGGCCGGGTCCGCCGGTCCCGGGCAGCACGAGACGGCCTTCGAGCAGCAGGCTGCCCCGCTCGCCGGCCGAGCAGCGGGTGAGCCGGTTCATCAGCCGGGCCTCGCCGAACGGGCGATATTGGTGGCCGAGTTCGGTGATGTCGGCGACGGGATCCTCCGGGTCGTCGCCCCAGGTGACCCGCCCGTCCGCGCCCGTCGTCAGCGGCGCGCACACGGTGGCGGGCCGGCTCAGCGCGTAGGCCGCCGCGAGGATCCCTTCGGCGTCGCCCCGGCCCAGCAGGCTCACGGCGACTCGCTCCAGCGGCGGCAGGTCCGGCGGGACGGGCCCGGCGAGCGTGCGGGCGGCAGCGGCGGCGACCCGGTTACGGCGGACGGCGGGCAGCCGGGGGAAGGACCGGACCAGCGGCACCAGATGGTCCCGGGCGAACGCCTTCTCCCGCTCCTCGCGCAGTTCGGGCAGCCCGTGTGCGAGGAGGGTGTTGGCGACCCGGCGGTGGGCCTCGACCAGGGGGGCGAGGTCGCGGGCCCGGTCGGGGACGGCCCGGCCGGTCACGATCAGCCGGCGCACCAGGGCGATCCGGCCGACCGATGCGGCGGCGAGCGGGCCGAACAGGATCTCGCCGTGCGCCAGGTCCTCCTCGTACCGCAGCCCGTGCCGCCGGGCGGCTTCGCGGCGCAGACAGAATCCGGTCACCAGGGCGTCCCTGACGACGAGTTCGGGGGCCTCGGTGAAGCGGGCGAGAGTGCGGGAGCGGGCGAACAGCTCGCTCTGCCAGGAGGGCTCCCGCTCCTTGCCGCTCTCGTCGGTGACCCGGCTCCAGCGGCCGGCGATCAGGTCGGCGCGGCTGGTCTCGCCGGCCTGCCACAGGTTGCGGCAGGCGTGCGGGTGAAGGCGTTCGCCGGTGGCGAGGACCAGGACGTACCGGCCGCCCGCCTCGTCCAGGCCCGCATTGCGCAGGGCCCCGGTGGTGCGGGCGGCCGGGTCGGCGTGGACCAGGCGGACCCGCTCGGGGGCCCGGGCGGCGAGGGTGCGGGCGGCGGTGCGGACGGCCGGGTCGGCGGCGGAGGCGAGGACCAGGAGGGCCTCGGCTCCGCGCAGGGACTGGCCGAGGACGGACTCCACGGAGGCGCGCAGGGCGTCGGCCCCGCCGGGGCCCTCGCCGTCCCCGCCGCCGGTGATCACACAGCTGAAGTCGCTCATGCCCGCTCCTCCTCGGTCGTCCGGTCGCCCTCGGGCTCGCTCTTGAGCATCGCCTCGCCCTCAACCGTCCGGTCGCTCTTGAGCATCCGGTCGACGACCCCGGCGGCTGCGGTCCCGTCGTCGAGGTCGCAGAACGCCTCCCGGAACCGCTCGTAGGCCTCCCGGTGCCCGGCGGTGGCGGCCGCCGGGTCGCGCAGGGCTGCCACGATCCCGGCGGATTCGGGGATCAGGGGGCCCGGGGCACGGCGCTCGAAGTCGAAGCAGAAGCCGCGCAGGGTGTCGCGGTAGTGGGCCAGGTCGTAGGTGTGGAAGAGCATGGGGCGGCCGGTCTGCGCGAAGTCGAACATGATCGAGGAGTAGTCGGTGACCAACACATCACTGATCAGCAGGAGTTCGGCGACGTCCGGATGGCGGGAGACGTCCCGGACGAAGTCGGTGTCGGGAACGGTCCCGCCGACGAGGTAGTGCCGCCGGACCAGGAGGACGTGGTCGTCGCCGAGGCTCTCGCGGGCGTGCTCCAGGTCGAGATGGAGGTCGGGGGCGTACTTCCCTCCCTTCCGGGGCTGGTCCTCGCGCCAGGTGGGGGCGTACAGGATCACGCGCCGCCCTTCGGGGATCGCGAGCCGCTCCCGTACGGCGGCGGCGGCCTTCGCCCGGTCGGGCGCGTACAGCAGGTCGTTGCGCGGGTAGCCGCACTCCAGGACCTCGCCCGGGTAGCCGAAGGCGCGGCGCAGGACAGGGGTGGAGAAGCTGTTCGGGGAGACGAGGACGCTCCACTGGGCGGACCGGCGTTCCATGGAGGCCATGTACGCGGCGTCGGCGTGCGGCGTGCCCGCGAGGTCGCGGCCGATGCGCTTGAGCGGGGTGCCGTGCCAGGTCTGGACGACGCACTGGCCCTCGGCCCGCTCGAACCACTCGGGGAGGTGGGTGTTGGTGACGATCCAGCGGCTGCGGGCCAGCGCCTCGTACCAGGCGGCGCTGTGCAGGGCGACGGCGGTGACGCCCTCGGGGACGGCCGCCTGCTGGTCGCGGACGACCCACAGGTGCTCGATGTCCCGCCCCCGGGAGGCGAGTTCGCGGTGGATGGCGCGGGGCGAGTCGGAGTGCTGGCGGCCGTCGAAGCTGGAGTAGAGGACGGCGGGGCGCAGTTCGGCCGCTTCGGTGCCGCGCAGTCCGGCGTACCGCTCGCGCTGGATCCGCTGCCCGTACGGCCCCCGCTGCGCGACCGGGAGGGCGCTGCCGGACTCCAGGACGAGCCGGTCGTGGTAGCACCGCTGGAGGGTGAAGTCGCGCCCGCCGGAGTGCTGTTGTCGCGGGAGCGTGTGATGCAGAGAGGTGCTCAGCCGGAGCGGCCGGTACGCCTCCGGGTTCCGCTCCCCCGGCTCGCGCAGGAAGAGGTACCAGCGCCCCTCGGCGAGCGGCAGGGCACCGCCGGGCCCCTCGACGGCGTCGGGGGCGATCACCGCCCGGAAGCCGCCGTCCTCGGCCCGCTCCACATCGACGACGGCTTCCTCCTGGTGGCCGCTGTGGCGCAGGACGAGTTCGTGGGCGGCTCCCGTGGGCTCGGGGAAGGTCCCTTCGAGGGTCAGCCCGCCCGGCTCGCCCGGCTCCTCCCAGGCGACGGAGGCGACGACGGGCTGGACGGCCCGGTCGGTGAGCACGAGGTCGCCGGAGGGGTTGGGGGCCGCGTACAGCTCACGGCCGCCGGGCAGTGCGTAGCGCCCGTCCGGCCCGTCGGTCCGGGCCGCCACCGTCAACGGCTTTCCCTCACCCACGAGTTGCACGCCCCAGATGTCGTCCTCCCCGCGGAACGCGCTGAGCGGGATGTCCGCCGCCCGGGAGCCGAGCGAGCCGCGCAGGGCGAACTCGCGGGTCTCCTTGGTGCGCCACTCGGTGAGCCGGAGGGCGACCGGCCCGGCGTCGCCTAGGACCTTCACCTCCAGGCGGACGGTCGTGTCCTCGACCGCCGACTGGCCGGTCAGGACGGCGGCGACGCGTTCGGCGCGCAGCTCCAGCTTGTTGCCGGACAGGACGGGGACGACACGGGTCCGCTCGTCGGTGTAGGTCACGGCGGGCGGGGCCGGGGTGCCGACGAGCCGCATCGGGCCCCGGCGCGGCCGCCCCGCGCCGACGACGACGGCCTCCGGTTTCCACGTCGTACGGCCGCCGTCGCCCGCCCTCCTGGCGAGCGCGCCCGGGTCGACGACGGCCTCGAACCCGGCCCGGTCGTACCGGTGCAGGGAGCGCCCCGAGCGGGCGGTGGCCTCGTCGCCGCCGACGGGGCGCAGGCGCAGCGGGACCAGCCGCTTCCCGGCCCGCAGCCAGCCGAGCCGCGGGGGCCCGCCCGGGGCGTTGCGCACATAGGCGTACCCGGTCAGGTGCAGCAGCCCGTCCCGCCAGACGGCCTCGGTGAGGTGGGCGTGGACGGGGAGGTCGGCGGGGGCCAGCGCGGTGGTGGCGGGCGGCAGCGGGTCGCGGACGGCGGGGTGGTGAGCACGGGGACGGAGCAGCCCGCGTACGCGGAAGGTGTCCCGGTCCTTCTTCTCGTCGGCGAGGAGGGCGAGGAGTTCGGGGAGGCGGCGTTCGCGGATGAGCTGCCACTTGACCCGCAGGTGCAGGGGCAGTGAGGCGAGGACGTGGGGTTCGACGGTGGCGGCGAACGCGCCCGCGTGCTCCAGGAAGGCTTCGTGGAACTCGGCGTCGCCGTCCGGCAGGGCCTCGATGAACAGCCACAGGTCGCCGGAGAGCGCGTGGGCGTCGTAGCGGCGCTTGGCCTCGGCCGCGTCGGCTGCTCCTGCCGCCCCTTCCGTCTGCGGCCGGTCGGCCAGGAAGCGGCTGACGGTGGTGACGGCGGTGACCCGGTCGCGGATGCCCCGGGGCACGGCCCGCCGGGTGGTGATCGAGCCGTCGCGGTCGCGCCAGTGGTAGACGGCCTCCTCGACGACGTCGACCGAGCGGGCCAGGAAGTGGGCGGGGAGGACGACGGCGATGTCCTCGTACAGCACACCGGTCGGGAAGGCGAAGGCGTGCTCGTCCCAGAAGGTGCGGCGGAAGACCTTGTTGCAGGCGATGCGGTCGCCGAGCAGGATCCAGTCCCGGGTGACGTGGGTGGCCCGCCGGGCCTTCTCCATCGGTTTGCGGAACATCGGGGACTGTTCCAGATCGCCGTTCACCCGCAGCCGGAGCACGTTGCCGGTGGCGAAGTCGGAGCCGGAGGCGTCGAGTTCGGCCAGCATCCGGGCGTACGCCCCGGGCGGGACGACGTCGTCGCTGTCGACGAACGTCAGGAATTCGGCGTCGGGACGGGCCGCGCGGACCCCGGCGTTGCGGGCCGCGCCGAGCCCGGCGTTCTTCTGCCGGAGCAACCGGAAGCGCGGGTCTCGGTCCGCGAACTCCTTTGCCAGCGCCGGTCCGTTGTCCGTGGAGCCGTCGTCGACGAGGACGACCTCCAGGTCCGGCATGGTCTGCTCGGCGAGCGAGGACAGGCAGGCACCGAGGTACTCCTCGACGTTGTAGAGGGGGACGACGACGGTGAGACGGGGTGCCATCGCTGCGCACGATCCTTCCGGGGACTGGGGCTTCGGGGGCGTGGAGGGCCCGCCGGGGGCCATGGGGTACAACACGCGCCGTGGTCACCGGTCACCCGAGGGGGTCCGTTCGGGTGACGCGGAGGGCGGAGTCACGCACGCGGGGGCGTGCCGGGAGCGCGTTCGAGCCCCGTACCGGAAGGGCACGGGGCTCGGCGTCGCCGCGAGGAAGGCGGATCAGGGCTTGACGGCGATCCGGCCCTCGTCCATGCGGAGCAGGAGCAGCCGCTCACCGGTCTTCTCCAGGAACTCGTCGACCGCCTGCCGCGAACCCTGCCAGTAGCCGTAGTCGTCGATCAGGAGGACCCCGCCCGGGACCAACCGGTCGTACAGGTGCTCCAGTTCGTGCTTCGTGGAGGCGTACCAGTCGGTGTCCAGGCGGAGGATCGAGATCTGCTCGGGGGCCTTTCCGGGGACGGTGTCCTCGACCCGCCCCTGCACGTAGTGCACGCGCTCCTTCGGGTACGGGACGGTGTCGAAGCCCGCCTTGACGTCCTCCAGGGACGCGACCGCCCAGATCGGCCGGTCCTTGCCCTGGGCGTCCAGCAGCTCCTGGGCGGGCCGGCCGTCGCGCCGCAGGTCCTCGGCGGTGGGCGGGGTCATCCCCTCGTACGTGTCGAAGAGGTACAGGTCGCGCTCGGTCTCCCCGGCGGACAGCAGGGTCCGGGCGCAGGCCTGCATGGAACCGCCGCGCCAGACACCGCACTCGACGATGTCTCCGGGGATGTCGTGCCGGGCGATGTACCGGGTGGCGAGGATGAAGGCGTTGAGCCGCTCCGGCGAGGTCATCGAGTACGGCTTGACCGCGCGGATGATGTCCTTCGCCTCGTCGTCGTAGTCCGCCGGGAACGCGAGGGCGGGCTTCTTCGCCTTGGGCTTCGCGGCCGTCGCGGGCCCGGGGGCGGGTGCGGATGCGGCGGCCGGAGCCGGTGCGGGACCGGCGGGGGCGGTGCGGGCGGCGGGCACGGTGACACGCCTGAGCTGGTATCCGGTGAGCTGCTGAAGGACGCCGTTGACGGCGTTGCGCCAAGCCATGCCCCGGGACAGTACGCGCGGTTTGCGGCTCATGTCACCTTTCGTCAACCTGCCATTGATTCCGGCGCGGATCCGGAAGCGGATGCGGGGGCAGGCTCGGAGGCCGGCTCCGGTACGGCTGCGGGCTCGGGCCTGCCGCACCGGTCGCGGCCGTCCACCGGCCGGGGCAGCGGGACGCCGTCCACGCCGCCGACCCGGTTCGCCCACCACACCGCCAGCTCCCGTACGGCGAACATGGTCAGCCGGGGGTAGCGCTGCGGCTTGCGGAAGACGCCGACGGAGTCGCCCCAGTAGGCGGCCTTCTTGTCGATGGCCCGGTAGTCGTGCCAGATGCCCTTCTGCGGCGGGAAGTCGGTGTAGGCCTCGCGCAGTTCGAGCCGGGAGTGGGCGGCGAGCGCGCGGAACCCGTCGGGGTAGTAGCGCCAGCAGTCCTGTGCGTCGTGGACGTGGCCGCGCGAGGGGGCGGTGATGAACGCGTGTCCGCCCGGCTTCAGGATCCGGGCGATCTCCAGCATCGAGGCCCAGAAGAACGGGATGTGCTCGAACGCCTGCCCGGACAGCACGACATCGGCGCTGTTGGAGCGGGCGGGGATGCGGTACGGCTTCGTCATCACCGCGTCGACGTTGGGGCCGTCCTGCACATCGACCCCGAAGTAGTCGATGGAGTGCCCGGCGAGCAGCGCCCGGTGCGTACGGGTCTGCTTGCCGGAGATCCGCGACCCCAGGTCGACGACGCGGTAGGCGCCGTTGCCGGACGCGGGCCCCTGGACGGGCAGGTACTCCTGGATGCAGAGTTCCATCTGCTCGTAGGCGGACCGGTGCATGGACGTCTCCCAACATGGCGGGGTGAGCGAGCTGTCGGGCACAACGACCGTGCGGTGCTGAGGAGTCGGCGCGGCGCGGCCGATGTGACCCATTCGGGTGGCGCTCGGCGGGTTCATTGCACGCCGTCGAAGAACCGCCGTACGACGCGTTCCGCCGCGTGCCCGTCGTCGTACGGGCAGAACCGTTCCCGGAACGCGGTGCGCAGGGCGGCCGCCTCCGGGGAGCGCCACCGACCCGTCCGGAACACGTCCGCCAGCTCGTCCGGGGTGGTGGTGACGGGTCCGGGGGTGTCGCCGGGCCGCCCGGAGAGCAGGTCGAAGTAGGTGCCGCGCGCGGCCCGGTAGGCGGCCCAGTCGGGGGCGTGGACGACGATCGGGCGGTCCAGGCAGGCGTAGTCGAAGAGCAGGGAGGAGTAGTCGGCGATCAACGCGTCGGCGGCCAGGCACAGTTCCTCGACCCGGGGGTGCCCGGTGACGTCGATGACCCGCCCGGCACCCGAGGCATCGACGCCGACGGACCGCCCGTAGAAGTAGTGGGCGCGCACCAACAGCACGTAGTCAGAGCCCAGTTGGCGCGCCAGCTGCTCCGCGTCGAGGTCGGGGACGAAGCCGTCGCGGTAGTCGCGGTGGGTCGGGGCGTGGAGCAGGGCGGTCTGCCCCTCGGCGATGCCCAGTTCGGCACGGATCTTCGCGATGTCCTCGGCGGTGGCGGTGAAGTACACGTCGTTACGCGGGTACCCGAGGTCGAGCCGTTCGTAGGGCGCGTCCTCCGGGGCCGGGTAGGCGCGGTCCCAGACCTCCGTGCTGTGCGGGTTGGCGGAGAGACTGAAGTCCCACTGCCGGACATGGGCGAGGATCTTGTCGAAGTCGGTCTTGCGGGCGAGGGCGGGGTACGCGCGCTGGTCGAGCCCCATGGTCTTGAGAGGCGTTCCGTGGTGGGTCTGGAGATAGCGCTGGCCGGGCCGTTTGGTGAAACCGCCGGGAAAGCTGGAGTTGTTGACCAGGTAGCCGGCGGTGGCCATGGCCCGCCAGTAGGGGCGCGAGCCCTCGATGACGTACGGCACACCGGCCGGCATCCGGTCGCGGTGCCGGGACGAGACGACCCACACGCCCCGGATGTGCGGGGCCAGTTCGCGGGCCTTGGCGTGGATCGCGGCGGGGTTGCAGGCGACGCCCCGGTTCCAGTACGCCCCGTAGACGGCGAGGTTCGGGTCGAGCGGGCGGCGCAGGTCGGCGCGGTAGACGGCCCGCATGGCCTGCCGACGGACGAACCGCTTCACGGAAGCTGTGGAAGCTCGGGTGGGCATGGCAGCCGAGCGTAGTCGCGGGCCCGGGCGGCCGGCGGCCCATGTTCACCCGTTCGGGTCAGCGCCGGTGACCCCCGGACCAGCCCCCTGTTGACCAGGACATGAAGCCACCACTGCCACCCGTCCTCAGCGTCGTCGTCCCCGTCCACAACGTCGAGGCCTACCTGGAGGACTGCCTGCGGTCGGTGGCGGAACAGACCCTCGAAGCCATCGAGGTGGTCATGGTCGACGACGGCTCGACGGACGGCAGCGCCGAGATCGCGGCGGAGTTCGCCGCCCGGGACGACCGCTTCCGGCTCGTGCGGCAGCCGAACGCGGGCCTGAGCGCCGCCCGCAACACCGGCGTCCGGCACACCACCCCCGCCGTCCCCTACCTGGCGTTCGCCGACAGCGACGACATCGTCGTGCACGACGCGTACGAGCGGATGACGGCCTCGCTGGAGTCGACCGGTTCCGATCTGGTGACCGGCAACGTGTGGCGGCTGACCGGCCGGGGGAGGCAGCAGGCCTGGCAGTACCGCTGGCTGACCGCCGCCCGCCCCCGTACCCACATCACCCGGGATCCGCGCCTGCTGGCCGACCGGGTGGCGTGGAACAAGGTGTTCCGCCGCTCCTTCTGGGACGCGCACGGCTTCGCCTTCCCCGAGGGCAAGCTGTATGAGGACACCCCGGTGATGATCCCCGCGCACTACCTCGCGGGCTCGGTCGACGTCCTCGCCGAGCACGTCTACTACTGGCGGGTGCGGGAGGGTTCGATCACCCGACGGCGCACGGACGTCACGGGCGTACGGGACCGGATCGCCGCGTGCGAGCAGGTCAGCGCGTTCCTGGGCGACCGGGACGCGGCCCAGCGGCGGGCGTACGACGCGTCCTGCCTCCGCGATGACTTCGGTTACTTCCTGGACGGCCTGCCGATGGGCGGCGAGGCGTACCGGGCCGCGTTCCTGGAGGGCGCGGGGGCCTTCGTCGACCGGGCGGGTGCGGAGGTGCTGGAGGGGCTGCCGGTGGAGCTGCGCATCAAGTGGTCGTTGGTGCGGGAGCGGCGCTTGGCGGACCTGCTGGAGGTCCTCGCCTTCGAACGGGCCAACGGGACGGGCACGTTCGCCGTCGAGGGCCTTCCGGGGCGACGGCGGGCGGTGTACCCCGGCGTGCGCGGCGCGAGCGCCCGGCTCGCGCGCACGGACATCCCGGCGGTCGCGCGGCTCCTGGAGGCGCGCTGGGGCGCGGACGGGAAGCTGCGGCTGCGCGGGTACGCGTATCTGCGCAACCTCCCCGCCGGGTCGGCGCGTCAGCGGCTGACGGTGGGCATGGTCCGGGCGGAGCGCGGGCGAGCGGTGCGGCCGGTGCCGGTGCGTTCGGTGGTCGCCCCCGAGGCGACGGTGAGCTCCGGCCAGGAGCTGCACGGCTACGACCACGCGGGCTTCGAGATGGTCCTCGATCCGGACGGTCTGCCCACGACGGCGGAGGGCGGCGGCTGGCTGGTCGGCCTGGTGGTCGCCGCGCGCGGGACGGTCCGGCGGGTCGCGGTGCGCGCGCCGGACGCGGGCGCGGACCAGCCTCTGGTGCACGATCTGGGCGACGGGCGGCGAGCGGTGCTCGACTACCGGGGCGGCCGGCTCCGGCTGACGGTGTCACGGCTGCGGGCCCGGGCGGACTCCCACCGGACCGCCGGGACGGAGGGGGCCCCGCTGGAGATCAGCGGCCGGCTCTTCGACGGGCCGAGGCCCACGGCACTGCTGCTGACCCGCGAGGGCGACGAGGCGGGCGTGGAGCGTTCCTGCCCGGTGGAGTACGTGGAGGGCTCCGGCCCGGTGGAGTACGAGGAGGGCTCCGGCCCGGTGGAGTACGAGGAGTGCTCCGGCGGCGGTGGCGATGGCGGTGGCACGACCGGGCCGGGCGGGACCGCGTTCACCGTACGGGTGCCGCTCGCCGAACTCGCCGCAGTACCGCCTCCCCCGCTCCGGGCCCCCCGCGAGGTCGAGGCCCCGCGCGGGACGCGGTGGCGGGCCCGCCTGCTGCTGGCCGACGGCACCCGAACCCCGCTGCCCGCCGCCCCGGACCTGCCGCCGCCCGCGTGTGCGGACCCGGCGGGCGATCTGACGCTGGACCTGGCGGGGCCGCCGTACGCGGACCGGGTGGAGCACACCCCGGAGGGCGGCCTGCGCATCTCGGGGACGTACACCCCGCCGGCCCCGGGGACGACGAACGCGCCAGGCGGCCGCCTCGTCCTGCGCCACGAGACGCTGCACGAGGTGGTCCCTGTCGCGGCGGCCGAGGCGATCGACGTGCCGGAGGCGGACCGCGTTCCGGGCACAACGGGTACTGCGGGTGCTGCGGGTACTGCGGGTGCCGCCCCCACCCTCCGCTTCTCCGCGCTGATCGCACCGCCGCTCCCGGAAGGCCGCTGGGAGGTCCACCTGGACGACAGCCCCGTACACGTCCTCGGCTCCGCCGCCGCGCGGCTGCCCTGCGGCGGCGTCGGCGAGAACGCGCTGCGCCTGGAGCGGCGGCACGGCGACCGGCTGTCCGTGGTCGCGGGGCCCGGCCTCCCGGCCGCCGAGCGGAGCGCGTACGGCAGGCGGCTTCTGCGCACCGCGCACCACCCCGACCAGCACACACCCCCCGCCCTCCCGCACCACCCCGACCGGCACACGCCCCCCGCCCTCCCGCACCCCGGCGGACGCACGCCGGTCGTCGGGCCCCCCCTCCGCGACACCGTCCTCTACGCGGGCGACGACTCCCCGCGCGCCGTGCACGCCGAGCTCGTGCGCCGGGGCACGGACGCCGAGCACCTGTGGGTCACCGGAACCACCCCCGGCCGCACCACCCACGTCCCGCCCGGCGCGCGGGCCGTCCCCGTGCACAGCGCCGCCTGGTACGAGGCGCTGGCCCGCTCCCGCCGGATCGTCACGGACGAGCAGTTGCCCGCCTGGTTCGAGCGGCGTCCCGGGCAGACGGTCGTCCAGACCTGGCACGGCACCCCGCTCGGCCGCTTCGGCTCCGGCCTGGCGGACACCCTTTACGCCGACCACCAGTACCTCGCCACCCTGCCGCAGCGGTCGGCCCAGTGGTCGGTACTGGTCTCCCCGAGCCGTTTCGCCACCCCCGTGCTGCGCCGCTCGCTCTCGTACGAGGGCGAGGTGCTGGAGGCCGGTTCGCCCGCCAACGACGGGCTGTTCCCGCCCGTACGGGACAAGGCCGCCGAGGAGGTACGGCGCGGGCTCGGCATCCCGGAGGGGCACCGCGTCGTGCTGTACGCCCCGACCTACCGCGACCACCTGGCCCACCCCCCGGCCGCCGCGCCCGCCGGGTCCGCCGACCGCACGGCCCCCGGCCCGTACCGCTGGGATCCGGCGCTCGACCCGCACGCCCTGGCCCGGGCGCTCGACCCCGGCCACACGGTGCTGGTGCGCCGCCACCCCCGGGTCACCGGCAGCGTCCCGGCCGGCCCCGGCGTGCTCGACGTGTCGCACCACGCGGGGGCGGCCGAGCTGCTCCTGATCGCCGACGTGCTGGTGACGGACTACGCGGGGCTGATGTTCGACTTCGCGCTGACGGGCCGGCCGATGCTCTTCCACACGTACGACCTGGAGCACTACCGCGACACCGTGCGCGGCTTCTGCCTGGACTTCGAGACCCGGGCGCCGGGGCCCCTGCTGGTCACGACGGACGAGGTGGCCCAGGCGCTGCGCGACACGGGGGCGCTGGCCGCCCGGCACGCCGACGCGTACGAGAGCTTTCGCCGCGACTACTGCGACCTGGACGACGGCGGCGCGGCGGCGCGGGTCGCGGACCGGCTGCTGGCGGACGCGCCGTAGGCCTTTGGCGGACACGCCGTAGGCCTTCCGGAACCGGCCGCCCGAAATCCCTCGGACGGGTGGCGGCGGGGAGAGCGGCCCCGCCGCACGGAACCCATGAGGTGTGCCCCTCTTCTCCGCAGCCTCCGCCCCGTCCCCTTCCCCCGATCTCCCGCCCGCCGCGACCGAGGGCGACGGGGCCGAGAGGGCGGCCCGCCCGCCTCTGTGGCTGCCGTCGCCGTACCTCGTACTCGGCGGCCTGCTGTGGGCGGTGCTGTCGGCCGCCGCCTGGCAGGCCCCGCTGTGCTGCGAGGCCGGGCTCCAGGCAGCCGTCGTCGAACGGCTGCGGGTGAACCTGCTGCACCCGGCGTTCCCGATGACCGACCTGCCCGCCGTGGCGAGCGCGCACTACTCCCCGTACGCGCTGCTCCAGGGCCTGGCCGCCCGCGCCACCGGGCTCTCCGGCCCGTCCGTCGTCGCGCTGGCCGCGTCGGTGAACCTGCTGCTCCTGCTCACCGGGATCGGCCGGCTGACCCGGCTGCTGACCCCGAACCGCTGGGTACCGGTGCTCATGCTCGTACCGCTGGGTCTGATCCACTGGGCGGACCCGGCCCGGTGGAGCGCGCCGAGCACGTTCGCGGTCGCGGTCACCCTGCACCTGTGGGCGTGGACCGGTCGCGCGGCCGCCCGGACAGCCCGCCCCGGCGATCCCAGGCCCGGCCGGACACCCCGGTGGTTCGAGGCGGCCGGGATCGGGGTGCTGCTCGGGCTCGTCCTGCTGGTCCACCCGCCGACGGCGGTCGGCGCGGCGATCGGCTGCCTCGCCCTGATCGCGGTCCGGACGCGGACCCGGATCCGGCCGACCGTGTGGCGGTGGGCGTCCGCCGTGGTGTGCGCGGTGACCGTGGCGGCGCTGTGGCCGTACTACAACGGGCTCACCGCCCCGCGCACCCCCGCCGACGGCCGGACGACCGGACCGCCGGCGGCCGAGGGCGTACGGGCGGCCGGGGAGCCGTACGCCTGGGCGACCGCGTACGTGCCGCCGGGCGAGGTGGTCCTGACGGACAGCCGCCCGGCGATGTACGCACTGGCCGGCCACGGGGCGTACGTGCTGGCCGACGCGCTGCCGGACGCGGGGCTCGCGACGACGGAGCGGCGGGATAGGAGCCGCGCGGTGGCCGCCTATCTCGACACGTCGACCCCGCAGGCCCGGCGGGACGGGATCACCGCCCGGTACGGGGTGCGATGGCTGCTGCTGACCCGGAACCAGCAGCTGCCGGAGAACGCGACGGTGCTGGCGTTCAGCCCGCGCACGGGCGAGGTGCTGGCGCGGGTGGCGGCGGGCTGACGCCCCCTTGTCGCGTCAGCCGGTGTGCTGGAGGGCGGCCACCGCCGACGCGGCGAGATCGTCCAGGTACCCCTTGGGCAGCTCGCCCCGGACGACGACGAGCCGCCAGTACAGCGGCCCGACGATGAGGTCGAGCGCCCGGTCCGGATCGCTCCCTTCCGGCAGCTCCCCCCGGGCCACGGCCTCCCGTACCACCACGGCGGCGACGCCCTGCTGCTGGTCGAGGAGGGCGGCCTTGATCGCCTCGGAGATCTCCGGATTGCGGGCCGCTTCGACCAGCAGGTCCGGGATGACCTGCGAGGCGACCGGGTGGCGCAGGGCGTACGCGGCCAGTTCCAGGACGGCGCGTACGTCCCCGTACAGCGAGCCGGTGGCCGGGGCGGGCATCCCCTGCGCGGCGACGGCCGCGACCAGGTCGAGGACGAGCGCCAGCTTGGACTTCCAGCGGCGGTAGACGGCGGTCTTGCCGACCCCCGCGCGCCGGGCGATGCCCTCGATGGACATCCGGGCGAACCCCACCGCGGCGAGTTCCTCGAAGACGGCGGCCCGGATGGCGTCGGTCACGTCCTCCCGCAGGACGGCGGCGCCTGCGGGGGCGCGGCGGCGGGTTCCCCGTTCGGTGGTCATGGCCCGCAGCATAGTCGGCCGCGACGAAACGGTTGCGTTGCGACGTAGAAGCGTCCTACTCTCAGCGTTACGACGATACGGTCCCGTCCCAACGAAGGCGTCCCCACGGGACCGTACCGTCCCGCCCTCCCTTCCATCGCCCCATCGGTGCCGAAAGCGGTCGATCGTTGAGCCAGACAGCAGCCCCGCCCCCGGTGACCGCCCCCTCCGAGGGCGCCCCGGCCACCGCCGTTCCCACCTACGCCCCCGGTGAGCTGGCGGCCCTGGCAGCCAGGCACGGCCTGAAGGTCAGCGGCGCCCGGCCGTCCCTGCCCGCGTACATCCGGCAGCTCTGGGGGCGGCGGCACTTCATCACGGCGTTCGCGACGGCCAAGCTGACGGCCCAGTACAGCCAGGCGAAGCTCGGTCAGATCTGGCAGATCATGACGCCGCTGCTGAACGCGACGGTCTACTACTTCATCTTCGGCGTCCTGATGAACACCAAGCACGGGGTGGAGGACTTCGTCCCGTTCCTGGTCACCGGGGTCTTCATCTGGACGTTCACCAGCAGCTCGATCACCGCGGGCACCCGGGCGATCAGCGGCCACATCGGCCTGGTGCGGGCCCTGCACTTCCCGCGCGCCTCGCTGCCGGTGGCGCTGGCGCTCCAGCAGCTCCAGCAGCTGCTGTTCTCGCTCGGGGCGCTGACCCTGATCCTGCTGGCGTTCGGCCAGTACCCGCGTCCGACCTGGTTGCTGGCCGTCCCGGCGCTGGCGCTCCAGGCGCTGTTCAACACCGGCCTGTCGATGGCCATGGCCCGCCTGACGGCACGGACGCCCGACATCGCCCAGCTGACGCCGTTCGTGCTGCGGACCTGGATGTACTCGTCCGGCGTGATGTGGAGCCTGGACCACCTGCTGGCCGGCGACCGGGTGCCGCGGGCGGTACTGCTGGTGCTGGAGTACAACCCGGCGGCGCTCTTCATCAACCTCATGCGGTACGCGCTCATCGACAGCTACACGTGGGACCAGCTGCCGCACCTGGCCTGGGCAGCCGCGGCCGGCTGGGCGGTGCTGTGCGGCGTGGCGGGATTCGTGTACTTCTGGAAGGCCGAGGAGACGTACGGACGTGGCTGACGACAGGAACACCCCCGGGGACCACCGCGTCCCGACGGTCGTCGTCGACGACGTCCACATCACGTACACGGTCAACGGCGCGCGTACGGGCAGGGGCAGCGCGACCTCGGCGCTCAGCCGCCTCACCTCGCGCCGCCGCACGCCCGGCGCACGCAAGGTGCACGCGGTGAAGGGCGTCAGCTTCGCCGCGTACAAGGGCGAGGCGATCGGCCTGATCGGCTCCAACGGCTCGGGCAAGTCGACGCTGCTCAAAGCGGTCGCGGGCCTGCTTCCGCCCACCCGGGGCAAGGTCCACACGCAGGGCCAGCCGTCGCTGCTCGGCGTGAACGCGGCGCTGATGGGCGACCTGACCGGCGAGCGCAACGTGGTGCTGGGCGGACTCGCGATGGGCATGACGCGCGAGCAGATCCGCGAACGCTACGACGAGATCGTCGACTTCTCCGGCATCAACGAGAAGGGCGACTTCATCACGCTGCCGATGCGCACGTACTCCTCGGGCATGGGCGCGAGGCTGCGCTTCTCCATCGCGGCGGCCAAGAGCCATGACGTACTCCTGATCGACGAGGCACTGTCCACGGGCGACGCGAAGTTCCAGCGCCGCAGCAAGGACCGCATCAAGGAACTGCGCGCGGAGGCGGGCACGGTGTTCCTGGTCAGCCACAGCAACAAGTCGATCACCGAAACCTGTGACCGCGCCCTGTGGCTGGAGGCAGGCACGCTGAGGATGGACGGCCCGGCAAAGGAGGTGGTGAAGGCCTACGAGACCTTCACCCGATCAAGCCGCGGCAATTGACGGCATCTTCCCCCACCTCGCCCCGCACCATCCCAACCCGCCCAGCCACCTCCAGCCCGCCCGGCCACATCCAGCCCGCCCGGCGATTGAGGGCATCTTTTCCAGCCCGTCCGGCGCTTGAGGACACAACCCCCCACGCCGAGGGGCCGGCACCCACCAGGTACCGGCCCCTCAGACGTACAACAACCACTGCCCCCTACGCGTGCGTACGCAACAACGTCCGCATAGTCCGCATAGCCACCGACAGATTCGCCAGATCAAACGCGTCCGACCCCTGGATCTCCTCCAGCGTCGACCGCGACCGAGCAAGAATCGCCGCGTTCTTCTCCTCCCAAGCCCGGAACCGCTCCTCCGGCGTGGCGGACCCGTTCCCCACGCTCAGCACATCCGACGTGAGCGCCGCATGCGCCGCGTACAGGTCCTCGCGGATCGACGCGCGGGCCATGGACTGCCAGCGGTCCGCCCGCGGCAGCTCGATGATCCGGTCCATCAGCTGCGTGATCCGCAGCCGGTCCGCGAGGTCGTAGTAGACCTCGGCGACCTCCAGCGGCTCCTTGCCCGTACGGTCGGCGATGGCCACGATGTCCAACGCCGGGAAGGCGGACGAGAACCCGGCCACCCGCACCGCCAGCTCGTCCGGCACGCCCGCGGCCGTCAGCTCGTCCAGGATCGAGTGGTACCAGTCCAGGTCGGCACCGCGCACCAGCTTGGGCAGCTCGTTCCAGACCTGCTCGACCCCGTCCCGGAACAGCTCGATGGTCTCCGCGATGACGACGGGCTGCGGCCGGTTGCCCAGCAGCCAGCGCGAACCGCGCTCGACCAGCCGCCGCGAGTGCAGCCGGATCCGGGTCTGGACATCGGCGTCGACCTTGTTGTCCAGCGCCTCGACCGCGTCCCAGACCCCCGACAGCCCGAAGATCTCGCGGGCCGTGAACTGGGCCCGGACGATCTCCTCGATCGACGCCCCGGTCTCCTCCCGCAGCCGGTGCAGGAAGGTCGAACCAGCGGTGTTGACCGTGTCATTGACCAGCACCGTCGTGATGATCTCGCGCCGCAGCGCGTGCCCGTCGACCGCCTCGGGGAACCGCTCGCGCAGCTCGCTCGGGAAGTAGGCGTGCACCAGCTTCTGCAGGTGCGGGTCGTCCGGCAGGACGGTGGAGATCAGCTCGTCCGCCGTCGTGATCTTCGTGTAGGCGAGCAGGACGGCCAGTTCCGGCTGGCTGAGCCCCTTCTCGTTGCTGAGCAGCTCCCGGATGCGCCGGTCGGCGGGCAGGAACTCCAGCGCCCGGTCCAGCGCGCCGTCGCGCTCCAGGCGGCGCATGAAGCGCTGCTGGGCGTGGAGCAGCGAGGGCGCCTGCGCGGAGGCGTTGGAGAGGGCGACGTTCTGCGCGTAGTTGTTGCGCAGGACGAGCGCGCCGACCTCGTCGGTCATGTCGGCGAGCAGCTTGTTGCGCTGCTTGACGGTCATGTCGCCGTCCCGGACCAGACCGTTGAGCAGGATCTTGATGTTCACCTCGTGGTCGGAGGTGTCCACACCGGCGCTGTTGTCGATCGCGTCGGTGTTGATCCGGCCGCCGTTACGGGCGAACTCGATCCGGCCGAGCTGGGTGGCGCCGAGGTTGCCGCCCTCGCCGACGACCTTGGCCCGCAGGTCCTCGCCGTTGACGCGGATCGCGTCGTTGGCCTTGTCGCCGACATCGGCGTTCGACTCGGGGACGGCCTTGATGTACGTGCCGATGCCGCCGTTCCACACCAGGTCGACGGGGGCCTTGAGGATGGTCTGCATCAGGTCGGCGGGCGTCATCTTGCTCACCGACGTGTCGATGCCGAGCGCCTCGCGGATATGCGAGTTGAGCGGAATCGACTTGGCGCTGCGCGGGTGGATGCCGCCGCCCGCCGAGAGCAGGTCGGTGTCGTAGTCGGCCCAGGAGCTGCGCGGCAGGTCGAAGAGCCGGCGCCGCTCGGCGTACGAGGTGGCGGCGTCCGGGTTCGGGTCGATGAAGATGTGCCGGTGGTCGAAGGCGGCGACGAGGCGGATGTGCTCGGAGAGCAGCATGCCGTTGCCGAAGACGTCACCGGACATGTCGCCGACGCCGACGACGGTGAAGTCCTCGGTCTGGGTGTCGTGGCCCAGCTCCCGGAAGTGCCGCTTGACGGACTCCCAGGCGCCCCGGGCGGTGATGCCCATGCCCTTGTGGTCGTAGCCGGCCGAGCCGCCGGAGGCGAACGCGTCGCCGAGCCAGAAGCCGTACGCGGCGGCGACCTCGTTGGCGATGTCGGAGAAGCTCGCGGTGCCCTTGTCGGCGGCGACGACGAGGTAGGTGTCGTCCTCGTCGTGCCGGACGACGTCGGTGGGCGGCACGACCTCGCCCGCCACCATGTTGTCGGTGATGTCGAGCAGCGCGGAGATGAAGGTGCGGTAGGCGGCGATGCCCTCGGCGAACCATGCGTCGCGGTCCGCGGACGGGTCCGGGAGCTGCTTGGCGACGAAGCCGCCCTTGGCGCCGACGGGCACGATGACGGTGTTCTTCACCATCTGCGCCTTGACCAGGCCGAGGATCTCCGTACGGAAGTCCTCGCGCCGGTCCGACCAGCGGAGCCCACCGCGGGCGACCTTGCCGAAGCGCAGGTGGACGCCCTCCACGCGCGGCGAGTAGACCCAGATCTCGTACGCCGGCCGGGGCGCGGGCAGGTCCGGGATGGCCTGCGGGTCGAACTTCATCGAGACGTAGGAGTGCGGCGTGCCGTCCTCCGTGTGCTGGAAGAAATTGGTGCGCAGGGTGGCCTTGATGACGGTGAGGAAGGACCGCAGGATCCGGTCCTCGTCGAGCGAGGCGACCTGGTCCAGGGCCCCGTCCAGCTCCTCCAGGAGCCCGTCGGTCAGCTCGGTGCCGGCGCTCTGCCTGCCGGGCGACATACGGGCCTCGAAGAGCGAGACGAGCAGCCGGGTGGTGTGGACGTTGTTGCGGAGCGTGGACTCCATGTAGTCCTGGCTGAAGGTCGAACCGGCCTGCCGCAGGTACTTCGCGTAGGCGCGCAGCACCATGGCCTGGCGCCAGTTCAGCCCGGCGCCCAGCACCAGCGTGTTGAAGCCGTCGTTCTCCGCCTCGCCCTTCCAGACGGCGGCGAAGGCCTCCTGGAAGCGGGCGCGGGCGTCGTCGGCGAGGTAGCCGCCGCTGCCGTTGACCAGGGGCATCCGCAGCCCGAAGTCGTAGACCCAGGCGTGGGTGCGGTCCGCGCAGCGCAGCTCGTACGGCCGCTCGTCGACGACCTCGACGCCGAGCTGCTGGAGGGCCGGGAGGACGGCGGAGAGGGAGACCTGCTCGCCGGTCCGGTAGATCTTGAAGCGGCGCTCGCCGGGGCCCGCGCCGACCGGCTCGTACAGGCTGAGGGCGAAGTCCTTCTCACCCTCCCGGAGGGTTTCGAGGTGGACCAGGTCGGACACGGCGGCGCGCGGCGAGTGGTCGGCCTTGTAGCCCTCGGGGAACGAGTGGCCGTACTGGCGCTGGAGTTCGGCGCCGCGCTCCTCGCCCAGCTCGGCGGTGAGCGCCTCCTGGAAGCCGTCGGCCCAGGAACGGGCGGCCTCGACGAGGCGGGCCTCGATGCGGTCGGCGTCGGCGTCGGTGAGGTGCGGCAGCTCGGTGCCGGCCGGAACCCGGATGACGAAGTGCAGCCGGGAGAGGATCGACTCGGTGTTCCAGGCGGTGAAGTCGACGCTGGTGCCGCCGAGCTCCTCCTTGAGGATGTCGATGAGCCGCAGGCGCACGCCGGTGGTGTAGCGGTCGCGCGGGAGGTAGACGATCGCGGAGTAGTAGCGCCCGTACTCGTCCTGACGCAGGTAGAGCCGCAGCCGGCGGCGCTCCTGGAGGTAGAGGACGGAGGTCACGACGGAGCGGAGCTGGTCGACGGGCGTCTGGAACAGCTCGTCGCGCGGGTAGGTCTCCAGGATCTGGAGCAGGTCGCGCCCGTCGTGGCTGTTGTACGAGAAGCCGGCGCCCTCGACGACCTCGGCGACCTTGCGGCGGATGACGGGCACCCGGCGCACGGACTCGGTGTAGGCGGCGGAGGAGAAGAGACCGAGGAAGCGGCGTTCGCCGACGACGTTGCCCTTGGCGTCGAACTTCTTCACGCCGACGTAGTCGAGGTAGCTGGGGCGGTGCACGGTGGCCCGGCTGTTGGCCTTCGTCAGGACGAGGAGCTTGTGCTCACGGGCCTTGGCGCGGGCGTCGGCGGGCAGCCGGTCGAAGGACGGGCTGACCGGGTGGGCTTCGTCCTCGCTGTGCTGCGGGTCGGAGCGCAGGATACCGAGGCCGGTGCCGGGCACGGCGGCGAGCGCGTCGCTGTCCTTCAGCTCGTACTCGCGGTAGCCGAGGAAGGTGAAGTGGTCGGCGGCCAGCCAGCGCAGCAGCTCGCGGGCCTCCTCGACCTCCTCGCCGGCGAGGTCGTCCAGCGGTTCGCCGGGCAGGTCGTCGGCGATCCGGAGGGCGGCGTCGCGCATCTTCCCCCAGTCCTCGACGGTCTCGCGGACGTCGGACAGGACGCGCAGCAGGTCGGCGGTGATCTGCTGGAGGTCGGCGCGGTCGGTCTCGCGGTCGATCTCGACGTGGATCCAGGACTCGACGAGCGCGTCGTGCGGCAGCTCGCTCTTCTCACCCTTGGCGTTCTTGCCGCCCTTGATGCTCTTCGGGGTGCCGGGCCCGCCGGAGAGGACCTCGATGAGCTTGCCGGTGACGTCGCGGCGCACGGTGACCTGCGGGTGGATCACGACGTGGATGCCGCGGTCCTGCCGGGACAGCTCATTGGTGACGGAGTCCACGAGGAACGGCATGTCGTCGGTGACGACCTCGACGACGGAGTGGCTGCAGGCCCAGCCGTTCTCCTCGACGGTCGGGGTGTGCACCCGGACGTTCGCGGTGCCCTGCGGACGGTTCTCGGCCAGCCGGTAGTGCGAGGCGGCGGCGCCGAAGACATCGACCGGGTCGCGGCCGCTGAGGTCCTCCGGAGCCGTATGCAGGTAGTAGCGCTGGAGGTAGGCGAGCACGGTGTCCTGACCGGCAGGGGCGCTCGCGTCGGCCCCGGCGGCGGAGACCCGCGCCCGGGGGGCACCTCCCGGGCCACCGACACCACCGCCCGGACCGTTGTCAGCTACCTTGGCGGCCCCTGCGAGCAGCTCGGCCTTGGCTTCGTCCAGCTTGGTCTGCATGTCCTCTGGCTCCTGTCGCGCGCCGTTGCGTGACGTAGGTGAGAAAAGCGACGTACCGCCACGACGCGGGGTTTCCGGTCTGGGTCGACGCTATGCCGCTTCGAGAGTTCCCCGTGACCACATGGGCCATTTTTGACGGCCGGTCCGGAGTCGGGAGATCGCGGATCGCCCGGGTGCTGTGGCACTCCGGGCGGCGGCCGGGGGCTTCGCTGCCCCCGAGGCGTATCGCGCTGATCACGGCACCAGGCTATCGCCCTCGCACCCCACCCCGTCATGAGCTGCTTGTGTACAAAAGAACCCCCCGAACTTTGACACTCTGGACAGTGCGTCGCGCCGCCTTGGCGAACTTCCGGAACCGGGGCAATCTGTCCATACAGCCCGAAATCAGGCCACCGGCAGACCGCGAGCCGACCCGCCGTGGGCCGATCGCCCCCCGAGGAGTCCGCCATGCCGCAGAAGATCCTCATCGTCACCGGCGACGCCGCCGAGTCGCTCGAAGTCCTCTACCCGTACCAGCGGCTGCTGGAGGAGGGGTACGAGGTCGACATCGCGGCCCCCGAGCGCAAGACGCTGCGCTTCGTGGTCCACGACTTCGAGCCCGGCTTCGACACGTACACGGAGAAGCCCGGCTACACCTGGCCCGCCGACCTGTCCTTCTCCGAGGTGGACCCGGGGGCCTACATCGCCCTGGTGATCCCCGGCGGTCGGGCCCCCGAGTACCTCCGCAACAACGCCGAACTGCGGAAGATCGTCGGCGCCTTCTTCTCCGCGGACCGCCCGGTCGCCCAGATCTGTCACGGCCCCCTGATCACCGCCGCCACAGGCAACCTCAGCGGCCGCACCGTCACGGCGTACCCGGCCCTGGAACCGGACATGCAGAGCGCGGGAGCGACGTTCCAGGACACGGAGGCAGTGGTGGACGGCCCGTTGGTCTCGTCGCGGGCCTGGCCGGACCACGCGGCATGGATGAGGGAGTTCCTGAGGGTGCTCCGCTCAAGCCCGTCGGGCCTCCGCTCAAGCCCGTCCGGCACCCCCTCAAGCCCGTCCGGCGATTGAGGACATCTTTCCGCTCAACCACACCCCGGCCCACAGGTACACATTCCCGGCCCGCCCGAGCGCCCCCTTCCAGCCCGTCCGGCGATTGAGGACCGGGGCCCGGGGCAGCGCCCCGAAAACCCGCACCACAGCACCCCGCACCGGGAGGGCACCCGCACCACCGCACCCCGCACCGCACCCGCTACGCGGCAAACGTCTCCGCCAACGCCACCGCCTCCCCCAGACTGTCCACCACCGGCACCCCCGCCCCCTCCAGACTGCTCCGGCTGTGCGACCCCCCGGTGTACAGCACCGCCCGCGCCCCCACATGCGCCGCCGCCACCGCATCGTCGAGCGCGTCCCCGATGACTACCACGGTCGTAGGCGAGAACCCGACGACGCCCCCCGCCCCGGCCAGCGCCGCGAAATGCCGCTCCATGTGCAGCGCCTTGCTCCCGCCGGACGGCCCCGTACGCCCCTCGACGCGGACGAACCGCGGCTCGATCCCGTACCCCCGGACCACCGGCACCAGCTGCTCGTGCCCGTACATGCTCAGGATCGACTGACTGCGCCCGGCCCGCTGCCACTGGTGCAACAGCTCCTCCACCCCGGCCGTGAGCCCACATGCCGCCCGCTGCTCCGCGTAGTACCGGTGGAAGATCTCGTCCATCCGCTCCCACTCGGCCTCCGTGGGCAGCCGGCCCAGGAACCGCTCGTAGAACCGGGGTATGGGGATGGTGTACATCTCCCGGTACTGCTCCAGCGTGATCGGCTCCAGCTCGACCTCCGCGAACGCGGCGTTCGTCGCCTGGATGACGGCATGCGTGTCGTCGAGCAGCGTGCCGTTCCAGTCCCAGACCAGATGTGTGCGTGTCGTCCCGGAAGTCATACGGAAAAAATACCCGCCGGGTCCGACAACGCCACGGCCTGAGCGCCGGCTCAGCCGATGAGCTGCGGAATCTCCTGCACGCCGAACCAGAGCAGCTCGTGGTCCTCGGCACCGTCCACGGTGAACTGCGCGTCGTCGTCGCCGAGGTCCGCCGCCCCCAGCGCGGCCGCCGCCGCGGTCACGTCCTTCTCCGCGTCGTCGGCGTCCACGTGCACGGCCGCCGCCTTGGCCAGCGGCAGCGCGGCGGCGATCCGCACCTCACCGAGCGATGCCGCGCTCAGCCCGTGATCGGGGTCGGCGACGGCGGCCCCGTCCGGTACGTCGATGGCGACGACGACCCGGCGGCGCACCTCGTCCGGGCTCCCGGCGATCATCCGGAGCGAGGCGGCGGCGGCCCGGTTGAGCGCCGCGTACTCCAGCTCCTCGATGTCGTCGGAGACGTACCACTCGCGCAGCCCGGGGGTCACCGCGTAGGCGGTCAGCGGCCCGGGGCCGACCTCGCCCGCACCGTGCGCCGCTGCGAGACCGGAGAGGGTCAGGGGGACGTACACGTGCATGGCAGGTCGCTTTCGTAGGGGGAAACGTCCTCAGGATACGTGGGAGCGTCCCCTTTCGGGTTTCGGCAACCGGGGGCCTCCGTCCACGGCCGACGCCCCGTCACCCCCGCCGTCGCCCTTGCCCCAGAAGGGCCGCACCACGGATAGGTGAAACCGCCCGCGCCGGATCGGCGCCAGGAGGCCCCTTGCGTCGCTGACGACCGCCCCCGTAGAAGATCCCCAACAAAAGTTACCGCCCGGTAGAAGCCGGGCCCGGTCAACGGGGGCGATGGAGCATGAGCACGGACAGGACGAGGCCCGCAGGACGACGCGACCAGAGCGGCCCGCGATCGGCAACGAGCGGTCCTCGATCGGCCTCGAACGGCCCCCGGTCGGCACCGAGCGGCCCCCGGTCGGTACCTCCGCAGCGGGCCCGCAGGCAGCAGCCCCACCGCCCGCAGCGACCGCACCAGTGGTTCGCCGAGCGCCTGCTCGCGGTCCTCAGCGGCCAGCGCCCGGTGCACTGGATGCTCGGCCACACCATCGGCGAGGCCTACGACCAGCTCGCCGAACTGGCCCCCAGCACCCCGCTGAGGGCCACCCACGGCAGCCGCCCGGTCCTCCGCCACTGCCGAGGGGCTCAGCCCGCCACCGGCGTCGTCGAGGCGTTCGCCAGCATCGCCGCGGGCGACCGGGTGCGGGCGATGGCGTTCCGGCTGGAACAGGGCGCCGACCAGCGCTGGCGCTGCGCCGCCGTGGAGCTGGGCGGCGAACGCCTCACGGCCGGTGCCCCGGGCCCCCGGTGACTGGGCAGACGCGGCGGGGGCCGGACACCACGTGGTGTCCGGC
>NZ_JBHXJG010000105.1:0-24372 GCF_042723425.1 Streptomyces sp. NPDC058375
GACCTGCACCGGGGCGCCGGGCCCCTCCCGGGTCAGCTCGAACGCGCCGCGCTCCGGCAGCCCCGGCCCATCGGCCCCGGACGGCGGGCCAAGCACGACGGCCCGGTCCGCGCCCGCGTCGTCCAGCAGTGCGGCGGCCTCTGGCGACCCGTCGACCAGCGACGGCGGGGTTTCTGAGACGATCACCGTCAGCGGCGGCGTCTGGGTGCGGGAGCCCGGACCGGTGTCCGTGTCGGTACTGTCCGCGGTGGGCGAGCCGGTGGCTCCGTCGCCGGGCGCCTCACGCGTCGCAGGGCCGTCGCCGGTCTCATCCGTTGCGCGCACGTCCCCGGTGGAGCCGTCGGTGTCGACCTCGGCCCGGCCGGGCGTGCCGTTCGCGCCGGGAGCGATGTCCGTAACGTCCACACCGGTCTCGCCGAGCGTGTCCGCCCCCGTCGGCGCACCACTTACCGGCGGGGGCGTCGGCGCGCCCTCCCCCACGAATGCCGGGTCCGCGGTCACCGGGTCCACGGTCACCGGCGTGCCGAAGCTCTCCAGCGCCCGGCGTACCTCGTCGGCGTCGATCTGCACGGCGGGCCCGTCGCCGGTGGGCATCACCCGTATCTCGGGGTGCTGCGACAGGTTGCCGTACAAGCCCTCGCGTACGCCGATCTCGGCCGGGCCGGGCGGCTGTTCGCCGCGGATGGCGGCCAGGTCGCGCAGCGCCTGGTCCCGCACCTCGGCAGGCCCCTCGTGGACCTGCTGCCACAGCGCGTCCTCCGCGGCGGTCACCGGCAGCGGACCCGGCGTGTACGAGGGCGGGTCCACCGGGACGTACGGCGGCGGGTCCGCGGGCGTGTACGGCGGCGGACTCTCCGCCAGGTCCGGGCGCGGGGAGGGGCCGCCGACGAAGTCGTCCAGGCCGGTGGGGTGCGGGGCCACGGGCTGGGGCGAGCCGGGCCCGGCTGCGTCGCCGTCCGAGGACTCCGTACGCGGAGGGCCGCCGGTGCGGCCGGAGCCGTCGCCGTCGCCGGTCCGTGCGGGATCGTCGGAGCCCAGGCCGTTCGAGACGGTGGGCGGCTGGTTGCGCAGGTTCTCGATGGCGGTGCGGAATTCGTTGCCGGTGTTGACGGCGATGTCGGCCAGCCCGCCCTCGACCCAGCTGCTGACACCCGCGCCGACGAACGTGGTCCAGTTGGAGGAGAAGTCGCCCTCGAACGCGCCCTTGACCAGGACTTCGCCGAGCGACTCGCCGCCGCCGGCCGCGGCGAAGTCGAGGACGCCCTTGAGCCCGTAGTGCCCTGCGAGCGCGCCTGGCCGGTCGGCGTTGTTCTCCAGCAGGCGGTAGTTACGCAGCAGGTCCGGGTTGGAGCGCCAGACGGCCGGGTCGTAGCGGAAGGTGAACGGACGGTCGCGGAGGAAGGCGGGCGGGTCGGTGTTGACGTCGGGGCGGGGGCGGTCCTTCGGGCCGCCGCCGGGTGCCGGCACCGGATCGGGGTCCGGCTTCGGGTTCGGCCTCGGCTCCGGTGCAGGCTCGGGGCCGGGCTTCGGTTCCGGCTTCGGGTCGGGCCCGGGCTCCGGTTTGGGTTCGGGCTTCGGTTCCGGGGTCGGTGTGTCCGGGCCGGGCTTCGGCTTGGGGTCCGGGGTGTCGAGCTTCAGGTCGGGGCCGGGGTCGGGCTTGTCCTTGAAGGGGGGCCCGTCCTTCAGGAAGTTGGTGTCGTAGCTTCTGACGATGTTCTTCGCCCAGTTCTCGAAGACGCTGGTGAAGAACCCCGCCGCCGCGCCGAAGGCGGCCGCTTTGCCGATGTCACCCCAGTCGATCCCGTCCGGGCGGCGCCCCTCGGGGGCGAAGTTCATCATCGCCAGCCGGACGGCGAAAGTGGTGAACGCCTCCGCCAACGCCTCGCTCAGGGCGGGCATCAGGTGCAGCCGCTTGAGCAGGTGGCTGAAGAGGGTGAGGAGCACGAACCGGCTGCGCAGCTTGGCCATCAGGATCTGGCTGGCGGAGGCACCGCCGGTGAAGAAGGACAGCGCGAGATAGATCGCGATCTCGATGAGCAGCCGGACGATCTCCGCGATGACCTGCCACTTGGACTCCATGACGTCCATGCCGGTCTTGCGGCGGCCCTGGCCGATCCCGTCGAGCTGCTTGGTGAACTCCAGCAGGTAGTTCTTGCCCTGGTCGTCGATGAGCGCGCCCATCGCCTGCTTGTAGGAGCTCGACAGCTCATCCGGCATGGCCTGCGCGATGTCGTGCACCGATTTCTCGATCAGCGCGGACAACTGCTCGACCTTGCGGGCCATGTCGGTGAAGTTGTACTGGCTCTGGTCCGCCAGGTCCTCGTCGATCGTGGTGAGGAACTCCCCGGTCAACGCGAAGATCATCGCGTTGATCTCCGGCGTGGGCATGATGCTCAACTGCGGCCGCCCCCGGTGGTGCGCGGGCAGACGGGAGCGGCCGCTCCCCCGGTTCTGCGGGAGCGGCCCCCGGCACGGGAATCAGCGGCGGGCATGGCCGCCGGTGTCATCGCCGAACACACCGTTGGCCTCGGCCCGGCTGTTGTACTTGCTGATGCCTTCGAGGTTGGTGTCGCGGGTCGAGCGCACCAGGTAGATCTGGTCCTTCATCGCGGCGGTGCTGGCGCTGAGCGCGTCCCGGAAGCCGGTCATGGTCTCCGTGACCTTCTGCGTCTCCTCCCGGTCCCGCTCGGTTGCCTTCTGGCTCATCTCGTCGGTGCCCGCCGCCGTGCCGACCCAGCCCGCTGTCCCGTACACGTCGTCCCTGAACTCGGTCAGGATCGACATGGCCAGGTCCGCGATCTGGTCCTGCTGCTCGGTCAGCGAAGCCACCCGGTTCGGGTCGAAGTAGTAGCGCCCGGCCATGTCAGTCCTCACCGTCCTCGTCGAGCGCGTCCCGCCAGGCTGGCTTGCCCCCGTCCGGCTGCGACCGCTCCTCGTCGTCCTCGCGGAGCACCTCGGGACCGAAGATCCGCTCCCAGTCCACTTCGAAGCCCGGCAGCTCCGGAACCGCGCTGCTGGGCTCGGTGAACGGCGTCATCGCCTTCATGACATGCCGGTTCATCGCGACCCGGGCCTCGCTCGCCGCCTCCATGACGCTCGCGGCCAGGGCCTGGGGCGACATGTCTCGGTACTTGTCCTCAAGGAACTCCAGGCTGGTCAGCTCCCCCTGCGAGCCCACCGTGCAGCGCACCGCGCGATCGGAGGAGACGCGGGCGAACGAGGCCTGCCGCAGTTCGCGTTCGGTCCGCGCGATGGCTTCCTGGGCCTGCTGAAGCTCGGCCATCGCCGTCTCCAGGCGCTTCTCCAGAGGTTCCGGCATGCCGTGGTCCCTTCTCCGTTCCGTGTCGCCCCTCGTGCGGCGCCGGCCGAACCGGTCCGCACGATGATCAACTCTGATGATTCTGCTCGTGACCGCCAGGTAAGGAAAGCGGGTACGGCTCACGATCCCTATGGGATAGGTCTCTTCCGCGCTCCGCAGCGCGGCGTCTTCGCGGTCACCGTCCGATCACCGCGGGACTGCCGCCCTCCTCGGTCCCCCAGACGTCCTCGTCCTCCTCCAGATAAGCGGAGGAGCTGGTGGCCCGGCGGCCGCTGTCCTGCTCCTCCTCGCCCCGCGTCTCACCGCCGCTGCTGGTGGTCGTGGGCCGGGGGGCGGGGGCCAGGAACGTGTCTTCGCCCTCCTGCCGGTTCCAGGCGCCCCGGCGTCGGCGCTTGCGGCGCTCGCTCTCCTCGGCCGCGTCGACCAGGACGGCACGCACCCGTTCGCCGTTGCCCTTCTCCCCGGCGCCGCCGGCGCCCATGCCCGCGCCGCCCATCGGCATACCGGGCGAGCCGGGCATGCCTGGGGAGCCGGGGGCTCCGGGTGTCTGGCCGGGGGCTGCGGGTGTCTGGCCGGGGTTGAGCCCGTTGCCGGAGCCGTCGCCGAGCGGGCCGCCGCCGCCCAGGGCGGCGAGGTTGTTGTCGAGGCCGGCGGAGTTCCCTCCACCGTTGTTGAGGCCGAGGTTGGACAGCGGCAGATCACGGGAGATGGTGCTCGGTCCGCCGTCCCCGGAGCCGTTGCCGCCCAGCCCGAGGTTGTCGAGGTCCGGCAGGTCGCTGGTCTGCCGGTTCAGGTCGGAGCCCAGCCCGTCCAGGTCCACGGTGCGGGTGTTGCCATCCGGGTCGGTGACGGTCGTACGCCCGGTCTCCGGGTCCACGATCTGAGTGGTGCCGTCCGGGAACGTCGTCTTGAGCATCCCGTTGTCCAGCACCGTCTTCGACCCGTCCGGGTTGGTCACCGTCGCACCGTGCGTCAGGTCCACGGTCTTCGTCGAACCGTCCGGGTTCGTGGTCGTCAACTGACCCGTCTCGGGATCGAACGAGCTGCGGCTGCCGTCCGGGAACACGTTGTCCAGATCACCGTCGAGGCCCAGCGAAGTACGCCCGCCCGTCGGCGTCTCCAGCCCGCTGTCGTTCCCGCCGAGACCCAGGTCGCCCAGCCCGTCGAACCCGTCGTTCGCACCGTTCAGACCATCCAGGCTGCCCAGATTGCTGGTCGACGTACTGCCGTCCGGGTTCGTCGTGACGGTCTCCCCGGTCCGGGGATCGACGACCTGCTTCGAACCGTCCGGGAAGCTCGTCGTCAGATTCCCGTCCCGATCCAGCGACGTGACCGAACCATCCGGATTGGTGATCTTCGCACCATCACCGAGATCCACGGTCTCCGTCGAACCGTCCGGGTTCGTGGTCGTCAACTGACCCGTCCCGGGATCGAACGAGCTGCGACTGCCGTCCGGGAACACGTTGTCCAGATCACCGTCGAGGCCCAGCGAAGTACGCCCGCCCGTCGGCGTCTCCAGCCCGCTGTCGTTCCCGCCGAGACCCAGGTCGCCCAGCCCGTCGAACCCGTCGTTCGCACCGTTCAGACCATCCAGGCTGCCCAGATTGCTGGTCGACGTACTGCCGTCCGGGTTCGTCGTGACGGTCTCCCCGGTCCGGGGATCGACGACCTGCTTCGAACCGTCCGGGAAGCTCGTCGTCAGATTCCCGTCCCGATCCAGCGACGTGACCGAACCATCCGGATTGGTGATCTTCGCACCATCACCGAGATCCACGGTCTCCGTCGAACCGTCCGGGTTCGTGGTCGTCAACTGACCCGTCCCGGGATCGAACGAGCTGCGACTGCCGTCCGGGAAGTCGGTGGTGATCCCTCCGCCGTCCCGGAGCCTGGTGCTGCCACCGGTCGGCGTGTTCAGGCCACCGACCGGCCCGCCGTTGCCGAGGAGGTTGCCCATGCTGCGGGTGAACTCCTCGTTCGGGCTGTTCCCGCCGAAGTTGCCGAGGCTCTGGGTCGGCGGGGGAATGACCGGCGGCGGGAGGGGCTGCCCGTTACCGCCCAGCGTGCTGTCGTCGCCCAACGGCGAGTTCAGGTTGCCGAGGTTGTTCAACGCGCTGTTGTTGGCGTTGCCCAGGTCGTTCAGGAAGTCGTTGTTGGCGTTCCCGAGGTTGTTGAGGTCGTCGAGCGCCTGGTTGTTGATGTTCCCGAGGTCGTCCAGGACGGTCTTGTTGTTGTTCCCCAGGTCTTCCAGGATGTCGTTGTTGCTGTTCCCGAGGTCGTTGAGTATGTCGTTGTTGTTGTTGTTCAGGTCGTCGAGTATGTCGTTGTTCTTGTTGTTCAGATCATCCAGAATGTCGTTGTTGTTGTTAGTGAGGTCGTCGAGTATGTCGTTGTTGTTGTTGTTGAGATCGTCCAGGAAGTCGTTGTTGTTGTTATTGAGCTCGTCGAGCCACTTGTCGATGTCCGGCCCACCGTCGCCGCCGGGGTCGTTGAGCTTGTCGTCGGCGTAGTCCTCGCCCGCGGTGCTGGTGGTCTTGGGCTTCGGGACGTTCTCGGTGAAGTCCTTGGTGAGGTCGAGGAAGCGGTTGTTGAGCTTCGACGTCTCCGTGATGGCGGGCCGGACGAGTTCCTGGTCGACGCCCTGGTTCCAGAGCTCGACGGCCCTCTCGCCCACCTTCTTCCAGTTGGCGATGTCGCTCAGGTCACCGTAGTCCGGGTGTTCCTGGAGGAAGCCGCCCTGCGGAGAGTGCGTGACACTGGTGTAGCCGGCGCCCTGATAGCCGCTGTGGTAGGTGGCCTCGATGTCGCTCTTGCTGATGTTGTTCTCGTTGACCCAGCGGGCGAGGTCGTCCAGTACGAAACGCAGCACGCGCAGCGGATCGTAGTAGTCGGTCTGCGCCCACGTCAGCCAAGCGTCCAACAGGCTGGAGGCGGTGTCCTTGAGGCTCTGGCTCCCCGTGTTCAGAGCGCGGGAGTACACCGTGCTTCCGGCGCCGCTCGCACCGTCCGCGCTCGATGACGCCCCGAAGGTCTCCACGTAGCCCTCGTAGTTGTCGTGCACCTTCTTCAGGAGGTCACGGAATATGTCGGCCGCCTCCCCCTTCCAGCTCGCGTCCTCCCGGGCGAAGCGGTCCTCCCAGTCCTTGAGGATCACCGCCTTGTCCTTGAAGAACTGCGCGGCCCGGTCGAAGGACTCCCCGGTCTCGGCGAAGGACTTCAGCACCACCGCGTTGGCGTCGTCCACCGGGAGGTCGGCGAACTTTACGCCTTCGGTGCCACCGTCCCGCAGGGCGATGAGCGCGGCTCGCGGCCCGTTCATGTACCGGGCCAGCGGGATGGTGCTCATCTCCTGGTCGTTGTAGTCCTTGAACTCGTTGCCCTCCCGGACGCCGGCGTCGTCGACGTCGTCGGCGTCCGTGCCGGCGAAGTGGATCTCGTTGTCCGACTTCACCCGGCCCTCGAAGACGATGCGGGCCTGCATGAGCGAGGACTTCTTGTTCTTGTTCAGGAAGAAGATGTCGTAGTCCTGGCCCTCGTTCACCAGGAAGCCCGACTCCGAGACGACGGACTTCAGGTCCCGTTCACGGATGTCCATCCGGAACAGCGGGCCCCCGCTGGTCGAGGTGAGTTTCTCGAAGATCGTCTTGCGGTCCGGCACCGGGTACCCGGTGATGTGCGTGACCAAAGTCGCCCAGGCGTCCGACGTTTCGGAGTCGAACCCGTCGAGCTTGTCGAAATTGGCTTCGGAGTTCGGGTCCTCGTTCTGAACCTCAGCCACGGGTGCCCCCTTCGGTACAGGTCCCGGTCAGGACGCTTCCTCGTCTTCGCCACCCGAGCCGCCGACAGTGAGGGCGTCCACCTCGTCAAAAGTCTGGAGCAGCGTCTGCGCGTCGATCGCCTCGAGGTTCTTGTCCTTGGTCTTGTTGGCTTCCTCGATCGTCTCGGTGAGGGCTTCCTTCAGCTCCTTGAAGAGCGTCACCTGCTCACCGAGGAGCTCGTCGATCTTGGTGGCGGACGTGGTGATGGCGGTCAGCAACGTCTTGCCGGAGACCAGGTCCTCATGTTCGCCACGGCCGATATGACCGATCCGCAGGATCTGGTCGCTCTTCTTCGGGTTGTCCGCAGTGGTGTATCCGGCCACCAGGTCACCGAGCGGGCGGATGCCACTGTCGGGCGTGTCCTCCCGGGTGACCTTGGCGTCCTTGCGTACCGGCTCGACCTCCAGGTCCCGGAAGTTCTCCATCTGCTTGAGGTCAAAGTGCTTGACGTCGGCCTTCTCAGCCATGGGACGTCCTCCTGGGATTCGGTGCCGGGCGGCTCGGGAACTGACGGGCGGCGGCGGTCAGGTCGCCCGCACCGCGACCGGGCTCCACCACGCCACGGTGGCGGGGTGGAATCCGGAGGGGAACTAGCGGGCTCGCACGCCGCCCCAGTTGTCGGCGCTCCTGCGCTCGTCACGGGAGTGGTTGTCGTGGATGCTCTGGACCAGCTCGCCGCTGTCGCCCAGGAGCAGGGCCATGTTCTTGGTGGCCTGGTCCCACTCGGCCTGGACCCCGCGGTACATCGCCTGGTCGTCACCCTCCCAGGAGGTGATGAGCGGCTTCAGCTCGTCCTCCAGGTTGTTGAGGGTGGTGATGATCTGCTTGGTCTGCTGGGTCAGCTCCTCGATCGCGTTGCGGACCGTGGAGTACTGCACATCGATGATGCCGTCGGCCATGACATCTCCTCTCGGGTGGCCGGGCGCCAGGGCCCGGGGGTGCTCACGGGTTCCGGCCTCCGCGAACGGGACCGGTACCGCAGGGGACGCGGGTCAGCGCAGCGCCTCGAAGACGCCCTGGCTGGTCTTGCTGTTGAGCACCTCGGTGAGGTCCTGGTTCTCCTTCGCCAGCCGGTCGGCCGACGTCACGTTCTCCTGGAGCGCGTCGACCATCTTGCTGATCTGCACGACCACCTTCTGGGCCTCGCCGTTCCAGCTGCGGAACAGCTTCAGCAGGGCCTGGCCCTCGTCGCCCCCGACGCCCGAACGCGCGGCGATCTCGGCGACGTTGTTCTGGATCTTCTCGACCGCTGCCCGGGCCGACTCCAGCGAGGAGACGCCTCCCAGGCCCTTGGCATAGTCCGCCCGCCTCTGGGCACTGTCCGCCATGTCGCGCTCCCTTCGTTGAGTGACTTCTGGTCGCACCGTTGCACGCTGAGGCTAAAGAGAACCCACCGTCCTCCGCAACGTATGCAGGGAAGATTTGAGCATAGTTCTGCGGGTCAGAATCCTTGCATGCCAACGGAGTTGTCCGAAGGTTTCCACGAAATGAACGCGGACCACCCGCCGTCCGTCCGTACCGGCCGATGCGGACGGGAAACGGTCAGCCGAAGAATCCGAACGGTCATCGAGGCAGCCCGTTTCCGGCGCGGCGCGCCCCTTTCGCGGGACTCCCCGGATGGGCCGGCGATCAATTGTCTGAGCTTTTTCTGAGGTTTCCCTCCGCGCACGCCGCACGCCGAATAGGGGCCCGCCGACGCCGAGTCATGACTGGAGTTCCGCCTCCCACCCTTTTCTCTTTCTTCGGCACCGTATGGGGGATTTGGCCCGGCTCATGGCCGGGAGTCACCTCTCCGCGCCGTGTCGGACTCGCCGCACTTCGGGGCGGTGATCCTGGGCTCCGCGGCGCCGGAGGCGGTGGCCGGATCGAGGTCCGCGCCGGTCGGCAGGGCCGCGAGCAGCGGTGCGGGGACCGAGCCGATGTCCCCCTCCCCGTACCCGAGGGCCTCCAGGGCGTCCTTGGCCGGGACGCGGTATTTCACGCCGTTCTCCGCCACCAGGTAGGTCGTCCCCGCGTGCGCCGCGCCGCTGGCGTGCAGGGCCCGGACCAGGGCGCCGCGCCCGGGGCGTACCACCGTGGCGTCCGTCCGGGCGCAGGCGTCGGCCAGCGGCTGGGCTGCCCCCTGCGAGAACGCCACGGGGGCGAGCCCGGTGAGCGGGGCCAGCACCGACCGGATCCGGGCGCCGCCGTCGCCGCCGTCCACCTGGGCGCAGAGCGCACTGCCGCGGGGTGCGGACTGCGGGAGCGGCGGTGTACGGGGCAGCTCGGCGGCGGGTCCGGCGGCGGCCGTCTCCTTCGCCCGGTGCGTACGGAGCGCGTCGGCGCCGGCCGAGCGGGCCTCGGGCGAGCGCCCCTGGTAGGCGTCCTTCTGGGTGGCCGGGTCGCCCAGCACGAGGGCGGCCTCAAGACCGGAGAGCGGCACGAGGCCGTCCTTGCGCAGCAGGTGGTACGTGCTGCCTCCGCCGGGCACGCTCACCTCGAAGAGCTGGCCGACCGTGCTCGGCTCACCACCGATAGCCGGGCCCTTCTCCCCGCGTCCCGGGACCTCGGGCGGCTTCAGGGCGGGGCCGGGGGCAAGTGCGTCGAGGAAGGCCGCTGAGACCGGCATGGCCCGTTCGGAGCCGTAGCCGAGGGCGTTGCGGGCGTCGGATCCACGGTCCAGGGGGAGTCGGCTGCCCCGCCACACCAGGTACTCGGTGCGGTCCGGGCCGCTGACGAGCACTCCGCGGTCGGCGCCGACGTCCTGACTCTCCAGCGGCGCCCCGGCGACCAGCGTGGTGGCTCCCGCCTCGTCCGCACCGGCGCCCGTCACGGCGCCGGAGGTGCTGGGCAGCGCACCGTCCGGGCCGGTGACGCACATGTGCCAGGCGCCGGCGTCCAGCTGTCCGGGCCCGGGGAGGGTGTCGGGTGCGCCGGGGATGCCGGCCGGGGATCCGACGGGGACGTCCCGCAGCGAGGCGGTGGAGACGTCGACGGCCTTCAACTGCGGGCCTCCGATCAGCCTGGCCGAGGCATAGTTGCGCACCGGGTGGAGTACGCCGTCGGTGCCGGTCCACAGGTAGCGGGCGCCGGTCTCGCGGTTGACCACCAGGTTCTCGCCCTTGCGCCAGGTCTCGTTCCCGCCGGGGCGCAGGAGCCCGTAGACGGTGGCGCCGGCGCCGATGAGGACGGTCACCAGGATGCCGAAGACGACCCCCCGGGTCGTCCGGCCCAGCGGGCTCTCCGGGGCGTCCGGGTCAGCCGTCAGCAGGCCCGAGCTGAGCCTGCCCATCATGAAACCGTGGGCCTGCACCTGATCGCGCTTGGACTGCACAGCCTCTCCTCAACTCTTCTTCGATGGACCGGCGTACGGGGAGACTCAGCCGAACAGGCCGCGCAGCCAGCCGAACAGGCCCGCCACCCACAGGGCGAACGGCAGCAGCGCGACCGCGAGGCCGGTGTGGGCCAGCTCCGCCGCCCGGCCCCAGTACGGCAGCACCCGGCGGCCGGGCACGACCCAGGACGCGGTGATCAGGGCGGCCGCGGCGGCGAGCAGCACCGCGAAGACGATCACGCGGCCGTCGGCGTCGCTGTCCACCGCCCAGGCGCGGGCCAGGAGCAGCAGCCCGCAGATCCCCGGCACGGCCAGGGTGAACCGCTGACCGATATGGATCAGGTCGCGGGAGTGCAGGAGCAACAGCAGGGACAGGGCGAGCGCGGTGAGCGTCTCGGGCAGGTCCGGAGTGTGGGCGAGGACGGCCAGGGCGGCGACGGCGATGGCGCCGGTGGCGGCGAAGAGCGCGGCGACCCACCGCCCGGCGAGTTCGGTGCGCTCGGCGACCTCGTCGCCCGCGTACGGGTCGATGCCTTCCTGGAGCTGCCCGGCCGAGGAGGGCAGCGAGGGCATCCGCATCCCGGCCAGTTTGAAGGCGAAGGGTGCCACCGACCCGGCGGCGAGCGCGACCACCGTGGCCACCAGCGCCACGGCGGCGGGCACGTCCAGGCCGGTGTAGCCCATCAAAGCCCCGGAGACGGCGGTGGCGACCGCGACCACGGCGGTGGCCAGCAGAGCGGGCGCGCCGACGGCGGTCGCGGCGAGCGCGAGGACCGCGCCGCCCGCCGCCGCGGCACCCGCCGCGAGCAGCCGAGCCCCCGCGACCTGCTCCGCGTCGGGGCCGGTCAGGTCGCCGCCGGGCAGCACCCAGCCGACCAGGGCGAAGCACGGGGCGACCAGCAGGCCGAGGGCGGTCGCGGACAGGCGGTCGCCGACCGCGCGGCTGGCGGAGCCCGCGCCCGCGAGGAGCAGCGCCCCGGCCACGGCCGCGCAGGCGGCGCGGGTGGCGGTGGAGTCGGTCACGCCGGGCCGGAACACCAGCACCAGGGCGGCCACCACGCTCGCCACGGCGGTGCCCACCAGCAGGCCCCGGGCCGCGCCGGCGTGCCAGGTGTGCAGACGGCGGCCCACCGTCTCGGCTATCCCGTCGACCAGGTCATCGAGCCGCGCCTCGGGCAACGCCTCGGTGTGCGGGCGCAGATGGAGCACCGCGCCGTCGGCAAGACCCGCCCGGGCCAGGGTGGTCTCCTCATCGAGCGGGGCGTCGCCGAGCCGCTGGAGCACCCAGCCGGCGTGGTCGAGTCCGGCCTCCTCGGCCTCCTCACCGACGTACCGCAGCAGGGTGGGGAGCAGATCGGCGACCGGTACGTCGGCGGGCACGGCCAGATCGATGGTGACGCTCGGCGCACGTACGGTCAGGCGGCACGATTCGGCCACCGCACTGTCGGTCATCAGCAGAACTCTCGTCTTCCGTGCGGGATTTGACGGGAAGCTTCCCCGGGAGCGGAAAGGTGCGAACAGTACGGATAAGTCCGCGTGGCTGTGAACCGGGGGCCGGGCAGGGAAATTCTGCCCGCGCACCCGGGCGACCGCCACTCCCGCGTGGACAGGGCGCGTTCCGTGAATGCAGACTACTGCCTGCGGCCACCGGCCGTGCTGCGGGCCCGGGTAAGGAATCCGGCAAACGGGCGGCCAGCACGGAAGTTGACCGCTCCCGCTATCCGCTCGAAACATTCACCCGACGTTCATCGACGCACCCGCGCCCGCGGAATCCGTCGGGTGTGGTCTTTCCTCCCCCGGGTGCGCCGGTATTCGGAGCGGACGAAAGCCAGTGAACCGGAGGTTCTCTTCCTTGAGTGTCGTGCTGTTTCGCCGCCCGGCCCGCAGGCGCGGCCCGGAGATGCCCGAGGGGCAGTTGACCCTCCAGGAGCCGCCGGTCCTCTCCGAGACGACGCCCGACACCTCGGCGGTGTGGACCTATCTGCCGATGGCCCTCATGTCGGTCTCGATGATGTTGATGTTCCTGCGCCCCGGCGGCGGGAACAGCGTTTTCATGTATCTGGCGATGGGCGTCATGGCGCTCTCCGCCGGCGCCATGCTGCTGGGGCAGCTGATGCGCCGCTCCAGCGAGCGCAAGCAGCGGCTGAAGGGCGAACGCCGCGATTATCTGCGCTACTTGGCCCAGACCCGCAAGCGGGTGCGGACCACCATCGCGGAGCAGCAGCGGGCGCTCGCCTGGCGTCACCCGGAGCCCGCGTCGCTCCGCTCCCTGGCCCGCACCTCACGGCTGTGGGAACGCCGCCCGGCCGACGAGGACTTCGGCGAGGTCCGTCTCGCGGTGGGGGAACAGCAGCTCGCGCTCACCCTGAACCCGGTCTCCACCCGGCCGGTGGAGGATCTCGAACCCCTCTGCGCGCACGCGCTGCGCCGCTTCATCCGGGCCTACTCCACCATCCCGGAGCAGCCGCTGGGGCTCTACCTGCGCTCCTCGGCCCGGATCCTGCTGCGCCCGGAAGACTCACCGGACGGGGCACCGGACGGCGCTCAGGCCCCGGAGCAGGACGCCGTACGGGCCCTGGTGCGGGCGATGCTCGGGCAGCTGGCGGTGTTCCACGCCCCCGAGGAGCTGTGGCTCGCGTTCTGTGTCAGCGACGAGCGGCGGGCCGACTGGGAGTGGGTCAAGTGGCTGCCTCATGTGCTGGATCCGCACGAGGAGGACGGGGCGGGGCAGGCCCGCCGGATCACCGCCGACCTGACCGAGCTGGACGATCTGCTCGGCGCCGAGTTCGCCGAGCGCCCCGGTTTTGACCCGGACGCCCGGCCCGGCCGGGACGAGCCGTACACGGTCGTCGTGCTGGACGGCGTGGGCGTCCCCGAAGGCCACCGCTGGGAGGGCCACGGTTACCGCAACGCCCTGATCCTGGACGTGTCCGGGGCGCTGCGCTGGCGGGCCGGCCGCAACACACTGCGTCTCACCGTGGGGCCCGACCAGGTGAACCTGGTGCGCACCGACCGCAGTCGCAAGGAGCGTTCGGTGCCGCTCGGCCGCCCCGACCGGCTCGGTCCGCTCGGCGCGGAGTCACTGGCCCGGCTGCTCACCCCGCGCCGGATGAGCCTCGGCACCGACATCGCGCAGCCGCTGGACACCGATGTCGAGCTGACCACCCTGCTCGGCATCCCGGATCTGCACCGGCACGACCCGCAGACCCTGTTCGCCCGGCATTCCGGCTCCGGCAGGCTGCGGGTGCCGATCGCGGTGGGCGTGGACGGCCGCCCGGTCGAGCTCGACATCAAGGAGTCGGCGCAGGGCGGGATGGGCCCGCACGGCATGCTCATCGGCGCCACCGGCTCCGGCAAGAGCGAGCTGCTGCGCACCCTCGTCCTCGGGCTCGCCCTGACCAACTCCTCCGAGACGCTCAACTTCGTCCTGGTCGACTTCAAGGGCGGCGCCACCTTCCTCGGCCTGGAGGAACTCCCGCACACCTCCGCCGTGATCACCAACCTGGCCGACGAAGTCGCCCTGGTGGAACGCATGCAGGACGCCCTGCACGGTGAACTCATCCGCCGACAGGAGCTGCTGCGCTCGGCGGGCAACTACACCTCGGCCCTGGAGTACGAGCGGGCCCGCGCCGCCGGAGCCGACCTGGCGCCGCTGCCCAGCCTCTTCGTGGTGGTCGACGAGTTCAGCGAACTGCTCTCCACCCACCGGGAGTTCATGGAGCTGTTCGTGATGATCGGCCGCCTCGGCCGCTCGCTGGGCGTGCATCTGCTGCTCGCCTCGCAGCGCCTGGACGAGGGGCGTATGCACCAGCTGGAGAGCCACCTTTCGTACCGCGTCGGGCTGCGGACCTTCTCCGCGATGGAGAGCCGCGGTGTGCTCGGTGTACCGGACGCCTACGAGCTGCCCGCCGCGCCCGGCAGCGGCTATCTGAAGTCCGGGGTGGAGGCCCTGACCCGGTTCCGTGCCGCGTACTCCTCGGGGACGTACCGGCGCAGGACCGGTGCGGTGGTGCAGGCCCGGGTGGCGAGCCAGGTGGTGCCGTGGACCAGCGGGTGGGTGGTGCCGCGCACCCTGGAGACCCCGCCCGACCCGGAGCCGGAGACGGAGGAGGCCGAGGACGAGGAGGCACTGCTCGATGTGGCGCTGGACCGGCTGCGCGGCTCCGGGCCGGCCGCCCACCAGGTGTGGCTGCCGCCGTTGGACGAGCCGTCGCCGCTGGACGCCCTGCTGCCCGGTATCGCACCGGACAAGGAGCGCGGCCTGACCGCCGTCGGCTGGCCCGGTACCGGGAAGCTGCGAGTCCCGGTCGGGCTGGTGGACAAGCCGTTCGAGCAGCGGCGCGACCCGCTGATCGTGGATCTCTCCGGGGCGGGCGGCCATGTCGCCGTCGCGGGCGGTTCGCAGAGCGGCAAGTCCACGGTCGCCCGGACCCTCATCGCCGCCCTCGCGCTCACCCACACCCCTTCCCAAGTGCAGTTCTACTGCCTGGACTTCGGCGGCGGCGGCCTCTCCCAGCTCGCCGCGCTCCCGCACGTCGGCGGGGTCGCGGCGCGGCTCAACCCGGAGCGGGTGCACCGGGCGGTCGCCGAGGTGATGGCGCTGCTCGTCCGCCGTGAGCAGTTCTTCGTGGACCACACGCTGGACTCCATGCAGTCCTACCGGCGTCGCCGGGCCGCCGGGGAGTTCCCGGACGAGCCGTTCGGCGATGTGTTCCTGGTGGTCGACGGCTGGTCGACGGTCCGCCAGGACTACGACGACCTGATCCCGAAGTTCAACGAACTCGCCGCCCGGGGCCTCAACTACGGCATCCACCTGATCATCACCACCACCCGCTGGGTGGAGTTGTCCGCGCAGGTCCGCGACCAGGCCGCGACCCGTCTTGAGCTGCGGATGGGTGACCCGATGGACTCCGAGATCGACACCCGCAAGGCCCGCTCGGTGCCGCGCACCGGTGGCCGGGGCATCACCGCCGACAGCAAGATGCACTTCCTGGCCGGTCTGCCCCGCCTGGACGGCAGCGGCTCCTTGGAAGACCTGGGCGAGGGAGTGGCCCACCTGGTCGCGGAGATCGCCCGGCACTGGTCCGGCCCCTCCGCCCCGCAGGTGCGGATGCTCCCGCACCGCCTGCCGGTCTCCGAACTCCCGGCCCCCGAGGCCACCGAGGGCGGCGGAATGCGCCTCGCGCTCGGGCTCGACCAGGACGCGCTGGAGCCGGTCTGGCACGACTTCAGCCGGACCCCGCACCTCATCGCGGTCGGCGACACCGAGAGCGGCAAGACCAACCTGCTGCGCCTCATCACGAAGGGCATCACCAGCCGGTACGCCCCCGAGGAGGCGAAGATCATCGCGGTCGACTACCGCCGCACCCTGGTCGACGCCATCCCCGAGGAGTACCGCATCGGGCACGTGATCTCCCTGGACAACCTCAACGAGACCATCGAGGGCGCGGCCCGCGCGATGAAGACCCGGGTGCCCGGGGCCGACATCTCGCCCGCGCGGATGCGCAGGTCTGACTGGTGGACGGGTCCGCGCCTGTTCATCCTGGTCGACGACTACGACATGGTGTCGAGCAACTCCTTCCAGAGCCCCTTCGAGCCGCTCTTCGAGCATCTGACCCTGGGCTTCGAGATGGGCCTGCACCTGGTCGTCGCCCGGAGCGCCATGGGCGCGGGGCGCGGCCTGAGCGACGGGCTGGTCCGCCGTCTGGACGAGGCCAACAACCCGGCCGTCCTGCTCTCCTGCCCGCCCACGGAAGGCCGCCTCTTCGGCAACGCGAAGCCGCTGAACCTGCCGCCGGGCCGGGCCCTGCACATCCAGCGCCGCAAGCCGCGGCTGGTGCAGACGGCCCTGGTGGAGCAGGACTGAGGAGCACGGACAGGAGGCGCCCTCCCGCGCGGAGGGCGCCTCTCGCGTTCAGCCCTTCTCCGGGGTGCCCGCCCCCGCCGGACGCCAGCCCCGGGCGCGGGCCCGGGTGAGGGCGAAGCCGGCCCAGAGGAGGGAGAGGACGCCGGCCGATCCGAGGAGGACGAAGAGGACGGCCCTGCCGGTGGCGCGGTCGGTGTCGGATGTGTCGCGTACGGCCACGGGTTCCGCGGCCCGCTCCGCACCGCCGACCGGCGCGCCCGCATCGCCGAGGACCGTGGTGACGGCGGCGTACGCGTCCAACTGGGGGATGTCGGCCGGGTACGCGGTGGCGGTCAGCCGACGGGTGGCCGCGTCGGCCGGCTCCTCGGGGTGGGTGGCGCGGACGGCCGCGGCTGCCCCGGCCGCGTACGCGGTGGCCACCGCGACTCCGCCGCCGAGGTAGTGCCCCTTCCCGCGCGGCCCACCGGAGACCACCCCGGCTCCCGGGGCGGTCAGGTCGACGCCCTCGGTGGGCAGCGCGCCGTCCGGCCGGGTTCCGGCGGGCAGCATGTCGGCGACCGCGAGGACGCCGGGCTCACCGGCGGGCCAGTAGGTACGGGTGGGGATCTCGTCGGCCGAGCCGCGCGACGGCGGCTCCGGGGTGGCCGCCGCGACCACCACCGCGCCGGCCTTGCGGGCCTCGGCGACGGCTCGGGCGAGTCCGGTGTCCTTGCGCGGGAGGGCCACCGCGACCGCGATCACGTCGGCCTTCGCGGTGGTCGCGGCCCGGACCGCCGCCGTGACGAGCGCGGGGTCCGGCTGCCCGCGCCGGTCGGTGCCGCGCAGGGCGAGGATCTTCGCGCCCGGGGCGACCCCGGCGAGGCGCGGGGTGGGGCCGCCGGTCCCGGCGATCAGCCCGGCCAGGAACGTCCCCTGTCCGACGCAGTCGTCGGCGGCCTGGCCCTGGGCGGTGACGCGGCCGTCGAGTCCTTCGGCCCCGGGGTCGACGCCGGTGGAGATCAGCGCGACGGTGACGCCGTCTCCGGTGGTGTGCCGGTGCAGCCGGTCCAGGTCGAGGCGCTGGCGCGACCAGTCCTGCTTCTTCGCCTGCTCCTTGGAAGCGGGGGTGCAGGCGACGGCCTCGGCCCGCGGATCGAGCGCGGTGGGCATCCCGGGCAGCTCCTGGCCCTTGGCCCCGTCGGCTGCCGGAAGTGCCACCGGCGTACGGGAGAGGGGCTCGGCCTGGGCGGGCAGAGCCGCAGGCACCACGAGTGCGGCGGCGAGAGAGACCCCGTACAGCAGACGGCCCGCTCGGGGCCTGCCGGTCGCCCGTCGCGCGGGCGGCCTCACCGGGGCACCGCCTTCGGGGCCGCGGCCGTGACGTCCGCCGGGAGGAGGATGCGCAGGTCGTCCAGGGTAGGCGCGGCCAGCGAACTGAGCCTGCCCGCCTGGCGGGTGACCATCGACTCGACGACCTGGCGGGCCAGGCGGGCGTTGCCGAAGGACCGGTCGCGGGGCACCGCGTCGAAGTACTCCTTGAGCAGCGGTCCGGTGCCGGGTCCGCATTCGTACCCCATGGCGGTGGCCTGGGCGCGCACGATGGTGACCAGCTCTTCGGAGGAGTAGTCGGCGAAGGCGATCCGGCGCGGGAAGCGGGAGGAGAGGCCGGGGTTGGAGGCGAGGAAGCGTTCCATCTCGTCGGTGTATCCGGCGACGATGACGACGACCTCGTCGCGGTGGTCCTCCATCAGCTTCAGCAGGGTGTCCACCGCCTCCTGGCCGAAGTCGGCACCGCCGCCGCGCGGGGTGAGGGTGTAGGCCTCGTCGATGAACAGCACGCCGCCGCGGGCTTTTTCGAAGACCTCGCGGGTCAACTGGGCGGTGTGGCCTATGTAGCGGCCGACGAGGTCGGCGCGGGCGGCCTCGACCAGCTGGCCGCGCTGGAGCACGCCGAGCTGGGTGAGCACCTCGCCGTAGAGCCGGGCGACGGTGGTCTTGCCGGTGCCGGGCGGGCCGGTGAAGACCAGGTGGTTGCTGAGCGAGGGGACGGGCAGCCCGGCGGCGGCGCGGTGGCGGGCGGTGGTGATGAGGTTGACCAGGTCGGCGACCTCGCGCTTCACCTCGGCCAGCCCGATCATGTCGCCCAGGCGGGTGAGCGGGTCGTCGGCCGGTGCTGCGGTCTCGGCGGTCGACGCGGCGGCGGTGGCGGAGACGTCCTCGGGGAGCAGCAGCCGCAGATCGTTCTCACTGACCTGGGTCTGGGCGGAGAGCCGGATCGCCTGCCGGTCCACCATCTCCTCGAACACCCCGCGCGCGGCACGGCCGTTGCCGAATCCCGCGTCCCGGTCCATGGCCCCGAAGTGGGCGGCGAGCGCCTGGTCCGTCCCCTCCCCCAGCTCGTACTGGTGCTGGGTGCACATGCTCTCCATGATCGCGACCAGGTCGGGCACGGAGTAGTTCTCGAACTCGACGGTCCGCGAGAAGCGGGACGCGAGGCCCGGGTTGGAGCTGAGGAAGGACTCCATCTCGCGGGAGTATCCGGCCGCGACCACGACCACGTCGTCGCGGTGGTCCTCCATGAGTTTCAGCAGGGTGTCCACCGCCTCGCGGCCGAAGTCGGCGCCGCCGTTTCCGCTGTCGGCGGTGAGGGTGTACGCCTCGTCGATGAACAGCACGCCGCCCAGCGCCCGTTGGAAGGTCTCGGAGGTCTTGATGGCGGTGCCGCCGACGACTTGGGCGACCAGGTCGGCCCGGGAGACCTCGACCAGGTGCCCGCTGCGCAGCGAACCCAGCTCGGCCAGGATCGCCCCGTAGAGGCGGGCGACGGTCGTCTTACCGGTGCCGGGCGGGCCGGCGAAGATCAGGTGTCTGCTCATCGGCGGTGCGGGCATGCCGAGTTGTTCGCGGCGCTGGGCGAGCTGGGTGAGGTTGACCAGGGTGCGTACCTGCTGCTTGACGTTCTCCAGGCCGATCAGCGCGTTGAGGGCGCCGAGCGGCCCGTCCGCACGGTCCGGCGGGGGCGCGTCGGCGGCGCCGGAACCGGCCGGGTCGGTGTTCTCGGCGCTGCCGCTGCCCCAGGCGTCGCGCTTGCCGTTGCCGACGCTGTTCAGACCGTCCACGGCGAGCCGTTCGCCGGGCGCGGTCTGCACCAGGCCGCCGCCCTCGTTCTCCCGGGCGGTGCAGTTGACGAGCGAGACAGGGGCGGTGGACTCCACCCGGAAACCGTCCTGAGCACCCCCGCCCGCCTCGCAGCCGCTGAGCGAGGCGAGAGCGCCCTCGCGGAGGAGGAAGCCGTGGCCCTTGGGGGCGTGGACGGTGGTGCGGTTGGCGGTCAGTTCACCGCCCGCCGCGACGACCACGCCCTCCTCGCCGGACATCTCGACGCGGAAGTCGCGGACGGTGACGTTGCCGCCGTCCTCCACGACCAGTCCGCTGGTGGCGGTGTCGGAGACCCCGCCACCCGCCAGGTAGAGGGTGGAGCCGGAGGCCACCCGGACACCGGCGCCCTTGGGCCGCACGATCTCGCAGTCCTCGACGCGGCCCCGGGCGTCCTTGGTTGCCGCGATGCCGTCACCGGCGGGCTCCACCAGCCGGGCCCGGCGCAGCAGCGGGTTGGCTCCGCCCTGCAGAGCGACGGCCGGCGAGGACCCGATGACCTCCAGGCGGTCCAGCTCGGGCGCGGAGTCCTCCTCCAGAAGCAGCCCGGTCCCTTCGCAGTCGCGGACGGTCAGGCCGGTCAGCGCCGGGGAGGACGCCCCGGCGACCCGCAGTGCGGCGCCCTGCGCCCCGTCCACCCAGCAGTCCTCGAAGGTGCCGCGCGCCCGGTCGGTGACGAACAGTCCGTGCCCACGTGCGCGCGAGACACGGCAGCGGCGCAGTACGGGATCAGTGCCCGCGGCGAGGACGATCCCGTTGCCGGAGGCGCCGGTGACGCGGATGTCCTCCAGGGTGGTGCGGCCCGCGGTGCTCAGGTGCACACCGGTGCTGGTGTCGTGCACGACGGTGCGGACGACCGAGACGGCGGAATTCTCCTCCAGGGCGATGGAGGGCTTGTCGGTGGAGGAGATGTCGCAGTCCTCGACGGTGCCCCGGGTCTCCCCGTTGGCGAGCAGCCCGTTGCCCCGGGCGCCCCGCACCGTGCAGTCGCGGACGCGCGCCTCGCCCTGTTCGGCGAGGACGATGCCACTGGTGCCGAGGTGTTCGAGCGTGCAGGACTCGACGGTGGTGGGGGTGGTGGAGGTGACGACGATGCCCGCGCCCTGCGGGTTGCTCACGCGGCAGTCCCGCAGCGCGAGGGAGCCGGTCCCGCCGGCCAGCATCGCGGTCCAGGCGGCACCGACGATCTCGCACCCGTCGAGCGCGGCCTGCCCGCGCCGCACGTCCACGGCGGGCAGCTCGGAGTCCCCGCCGCGCAGGGTGAGTTCGGAGAGCATGACGGCGTCGGCACGCAGCGCGATGACGCTGCCCGAACGCGGCCGGATCTCCACCGTGCCCCGTCCCTCGGCGGCGGTGAGGGTCACCCGGGTGTGGATCACCAGGTTCTCCGCGTACGTCCCCGGCCGGACGCTGATGAGCGCACCGGTACGGGCGACGGCGAGCGCCTCACCGATCGTGGAAAAGCGGTCCGCGGGGCCGACCGTCAGTACCTGGCGCGACACGCACCAACCTCCTCGCTACGGCGGCGTCCTGTCCGGACGCCCCTCTTCGCCGGGGACGCGGTTCGGCGGTCCGGCGATGCCATCATGCCTCGCCCGGGGCGGCGCGGGGATGCCGGGAGCGGGCTCCCGGCATCCGGACGCCCGGGTCAGGTGCTCCACTTCTGGTTGTCGAGACCCGTGCACTCCCACAGGATCAGGTAGGTGGACGGGCCCCTGCTCTTGCTGTGGTTCGGGATGTCGACGCACTTGCCGACCGCGGTGTTGACCAGGTCATGGGCGCCGTTCAGGGTGAACTTCTGGGCGTCGGCGCCGTTGCACCAGGCGAGCTGGATACGGGCGCCGTTGGTGAAGTTGGCGTTGGCCACGTCCAGGCACTTGTCCCTTGCCCGGATGGTGCCGTCCGAGCCGAAGCGCCACTTCTGGGCGTCGGCGCCGTTGCAGTCCCACATGAACAGCGGCTGGCCGTCGTTGAAGTTGTGCCCGGGGACGTCGAGGCAGCGGCCGGAGAGGTGGCTGCGGAAGGAGACGGGCCCGCTGAACGTGACGGCGGGCTGGGCCTTGGCGGGCTGGTTCTTGCCACCGCCGCTCCCGGCCTCGGCCTTCTCCTTGGACGAATCCGCCTTCTTCGGCGGGCCCTTGGGGGCGTCGTCCTGCTTCGCCTCCTCCTTACCGCCGTCCGCCGGAGGGATGGCCGGCACGGGGTTGCCGGCCTTCTCCGGCTTCGCCTCGTCCTTCTCTGCGGGCGCGCTGGTCTCGGGCGCGGTGACGGCGAACTCGCCCGGCGCCTCCGGTCCGCTCCCGTCGAGGACGGTCCCGGCCGCCGCCGCGTTCGTCCGCTTGGGCCCGTCGTCGTCGTTCCCGGCGAGCACGAGGAAGGGCACCGACACGAGCACCGCCCCCACGACGGCGGCACCCGCGAGTGCCGCCTTCCCCGGCCGCCCCACAGGCCCCGCTTCCTGCTGGGGCTGCCCGATCGCGGTGGCGGTCATGGTCCGTACGAGGGCGGGGAGCCGGCTCTGGGCGGCGGCGGAGGCCCCGGGGTCGGTCTCGGGGTCGGAAGCGGAGGCGGTGGCGGCCTCGGGGGCTGCGGCCTGGGCGTCGGGGGCATGGGCGTCGGGGCGCTCGCCCTTCTCACCCTGCTCGCCCTTTTCAGCCTCCTCGGCCTCCCCGGTCTTCGGGGCCTTCGCGACCTCCGGGGCCTTCTCGGCTTCCGGGGTCTTAGCAGCCTCAAGGCCCTTCTCCGCCTCAGCGGCCTCGGCTGCCGCTGCTTCGGTCTTCGCCTGTGCGGGAGCGGAGTCGGGGGTCTGCTGGGACGACGAACGCGTCACGGGGTCCTCCCTGTGGTGTGGGGCCAAGGTTCGGTCGGGGCAGGGCCGTCGGCCTCGGTCACCGGGCCGGAGCTCACGGCACCGGCAAGGCTGTCGGCGGGAACGAGCAGCGGAGCCGCGGCACCGGAGTTGACCATCAGCAGGACGCCGGTCTCCGCCAGCGACCCGGCCAGCTCCCGGGCGGACACGGTGTCATGGTGAAGTGCCGCGGACATGAACGCGTGTGTGGGCGAGGTGAACAGGAGCACCACCGGCGCCCCGTCCCGCCCCGCGGCCATGAGCGGCCCGCCGTCCCGCCCGCGTACGACGGTGACGTCGGCCTCCGCGAGTGCGGCCAGCGCCTCGTCCACCGTGCCGTAACCGGTGGCGGCCCGCTGGGCGGCCGCGTCCACCGGATCGGTGGGCTCCGGCCAGCCGAGGACGCGGGCCGAGGGACGGTAGTCGGGGTTGGCGCGGTACTCGCCCACGCTCCCGCTCTCGTCCGATTGCCACTCCCCCAGCACGGCCCACTCCGGCGGCGTCCGCGCCTGCGTCCACTCCGGATCGACGATTCCGATCCAGTGGCCGGGCGCACGACGTGCGGCGTCCTTCACGGCTTCCGGCACGAGGGAGGCATCCACCTGAACTCTTGACTCCGTACGATTCTTTGAGTGCCGAACGGCCTCAACAGGATGTCATACGAGCTCCGTTCGCGGGGTCCGACAGCGGGCCCGTATCGGCCGTCTGCCTGCCCGTTTGCTGCCCGAGCGGGGAACTTTCCGGGACAGGAAAGGCGTGGGATGACAAAGCGACGGAGACGTATCGAGGCGAGCGACTTCTCCCGCTCCTCCGACGGGCTACGTTGGGCTCGCCCACGAGGAGGAGTCAGCGCATGCCCCCCGAACCCCCCGCCCCCGGCGCCGAGTCCGCGGCAGCAGCCACGGAGAAGTCCGGCGCCACTTCCCCGCCGCCCGCCACGGAGAAGTCCGGTCCCGCGTCCCCGCCCCCCGCCGCGTCGGCCGAGGCGTGGAAGACCCGGAGCGAGGCCGCCGCGACAGCCGGCACCGAGGAGACCCCGACCGAGCCCGCCGCAACGGCCGGCACCGAGAAGCCCCAGGCTCCGGCCGAAACCGAACCCGAAACCAAGGCCACCACCACAGCCGCAGCCACAGCCGCGCCCGAGGAATCCCCGAAGGCCGCCGCCCCGTCCGAGCCTTCGTCCACGGCGCGGACGATCGAAGCGCCCGAGGGCCGCACGGAGGGCGTCGCACTGGCCGCGGCCGTCGCCGCGAAGCCGGAGACCAAGACCCTCACCGCCGCAGACAGGGGCCGCCCCCGCACACCGGTCCTGGCGGGAGCCGTGTTCGTCGGAGCCGCCCTGGTCGCGATACCCGTGCTCCTGATGGGCAGCGCGAACGACGAGAAGCCCCGTAACAGCGGTACGGCACCGGTCGCCGGGAGCGCCGACACGGTCCTCAACCCCGAGTCGGCCCCGGCGGCCCTGGACGACTACGTGGCGGTGAAGCCCACACCGTCCCCGACGGAGCAGAAGAAGACCACCCCGCCGAAAGCCGCTGCCGTACCCGTGGTCCCCCCGCCCGCACCCCGCACGAGCGCCCCCGCCGAGAAGCCGAAGGCCTCACCGAAACCGAAGCCCAAGGCGGCCCCGAAGCCGGACTGGGGCACCCAGACGGTCTCCGCGACCAGCTCCATCGGGGTCGGCCAGTCCTGGGCCACCAACCGCATCCGCATGACGATGCAGCAGGACGGCAATCTCGTCGTCTACAACGAGCAGAACAAGCCGATCTGGGCCGCCATGACCTTCGGCCAGAACCACCGGGCGATCTTCCAGCCCGACGGCAACCTGGTCATCCACAACGGCGACGACCGAGCCATCTGGGCCTCCAAGACCCATGACTTCGGCGGCGCCCAGATGGTCCTCAGGCCCGACGCCAAGGTGGTCATCGTGCACAACGGCAAGGTGGTCTGGTCGACCTGACCGGTACCGCCGGACCGCCTTCTCCGGCGTAGCGGCGACGGTCGTGGCGCAACCGGCGGTCGGCGCCTGACCGGTTCGTACTCCGCAGGGCCGCCCCGGAAGGGGCGGCCCTGCGG